>NZ_JBQQEZ010000012.1:0-127178 GCF_052258425.1 Psychrobacter sp. T6-4 | reverse complement strand
ATTAAGTTATTTAAGTTGGTTAGCAGTGCAGCAGTGCTATTAGCATCTAAAAAACAAAATCTATAAGAGGCCTAAGTAATGATATCGAAAGAATAAGGTGCGCTAAGTTTATGTTAAGCTTGGCGCACTTTTTTGCTATTGATTATCTACAATTAAGAGCCATACCTATACTTAGTTATTTAAAATTAAGTTATTTAAGTTGGTTAGCAGTGCAGCAGTGCTATTAGCATCTAAAAAACAAAATCTATAAGAGGCCTAAGTTATGAGTGATAATATTCAAACGGTTAAAGTATTAAGTAAGACCACTTGGACACCTAATCTATTTAGCTTTACCGTTAGTCGTCCTGATAGCTTTAAATTTACCGCAGGGCAATTTGTACGTTTGGGCGTCAATCCTAGCCAGCTAAAGCACTACAAGCACGCAGATAGCCAAACCAAAGAGACTGCGCCTGATGAGGACATCTTTCGTGCTTACTCCATTGTGTCATCGCCCTTTGATGAGGTGTTAGAGTTTTTCTCTATCGTTATCGCTGATGGTGCGTTTACCTCCCAGCTTCAGTATTTGCAAGTGGGCGACGAGCTACTACTGAACACCACGCCGTTTGGGTTTTTGACATTAGCTCGCTACCAAAAGCCTGATCCAAAAGATCTGTGGTTGCTGGCGACAGGAACAGGACTTGCGCCGTTTTTGTCGATGTTACAGGACTTACAAACGTGGCAGGAATACGAGCACATTGTCTTGGCCTATAGTGCACGCAGCCTTGATGAGCTCGCTTATGTTGAGCAGATTGAGCGCTTGCAAGAGGACTTTGGGGCGCTCGTCGATAATCCTGCAACCCTTACCTTTATCCCTATTGTGACTCGCGAAGAAGTTGAGAGTGCACTAAGTGATCGATTACCCAAGCTGCTAACTGATGGCACTTTGCAGAAGCGGGCAGGCATTGCACTCGATATCGATAGTACGCACATTATGCTGTGCGGCAATCCTGATATGGTTGAGGATACCAAGGAGACGCTTAAGAGCTTGGGGCTGGTGATGAATCGGCGCGGCGAGGGCAATATCGCGGTAGAAAACTACTGGTAATTTAAGATTTAAAATGTATGCTCTAAACCTCAAGTCAAAAAAAGACGGACTAGCCAATCGCTAATCCGTCTTTTTTTTATTTCGAGATAACTCTGTCTACACGTTGCTAGGTTCAGTGGCATCCTCTACAGGGTGAATCGGACCTTTCATCAGCTCAGGTTCACCGCCTGTACCATAGTAGTCGTCAGCAATATCATTATTTTTATCATCGTCGTTAATAATATCCTCGCCGCTACTACCGCCGAGCAAATCACGATAGTTGACTTGAGTCTTTAGCACCAGCTGTTCTTCTTCGACCTCGCCATAGTTGACTTGCACCTTACGTAGGGTGCTCATGATTTTTTGGTTCTTTTTAAGCCAGCGATTGATATCTAGGTAGATAATCTCGTCTTTGGCACGGGCAATATTGATATAAGACAAGATAAACCCTAACGGGTCTTTTTTGAGGACGCTGTGATAAAACCAGATAGCCAGCTTGACGCCTTGACGTTTCATAAAGGACTCACAGCGTAAATTGAGTACATCAGTATAAGTGAGCTGACCAAAGACAAAACGCTGAACGTTACGATCGAGCTGGACATGCACTAAGCTAAAGTTACTTGCGACCTCAGCATAAATACCTGCGGCGTTGACCGTACAAAACAGACGAAACCAATCCTCATGCAGCTCGACTCTGATCTCTAATATCGCGCCCACATTGTCGGTGACAAACTTTTGCAGCGCATCGTTAACATACTGCTGCGCCACTGGTATCGACAATTCATCTTCAATCTTGTCAGTGGTTTTATTATACAGATTTTTGATAGCTTGAGTAACATTGCTCCAGCCATCACTGAATGAATCGCTAAAGCGATCACCCATGTTTTCAAAGAAATGATCAAATTTGTCTGAACGATCAAAGTTACTCAAACGGATTATCCTTGTGCTTAATTATATTATCTGATGTCTTATCCAAAAGTCATGATGCTATATACTTTATAGCATGTGCTGGTGGCTAAAAATAGTATATAGCATTGAGCGGTACTACAAAACCGATAGGCTGACATTGTAGCAAATCAGCTCATAAAGTAATAAAAACACAACAGCGCAAAGTTATCATCATCTTGGGGTGTAGCCGTTTAATCAGCCCTCATGTTATGATAGCGACCAGACTGTTGTCGCCGTTTAAGCTGAGATCTCTTGTGACCTGTAATAAAGACTTGTATCGCGATCACTTTTTTGCAAAAGCACCAAAAAAAAATATCAGCCTACCTGTCGCTATTGTCATCGCAATTGGCATTCATGCGCTAATTATCTTCGGTATTGGTTTTTCGGTAGGACAGGATCCTGCCGCAGTCATGCAAGACGTCGCTCAAGTGTTAACAGATGATATGACGCCGAATAAAGAGGCTAATTATATCGCTAATGGCTCCCAAAAGGGTGGCGGTACAGTCATAGAAAGGGTTCGGCAAGAGAGCGCTCATATTAGCTCTATGTCTGCGCTACAGATTAGTCAAACACAGGACGTAATCAACTTACCGCGTAAAGTCCGTGAGCGGCGTCATCAAGAGAGCTACCTGCGCACAACGCTCAGCTGGCGTCAGGCGAGTATTGAGTCTGACAACGATAGCAAGCAAGCGCAAGATAATATGCTGGTGCAAGAGGAGCGACTACGTAAGCAGATCGCAACGCTTGAGACGCAATTGTCCCAGCGCCAGCAGATATATGCAACTCAATCAAAAGCCCTTACGATTGATAGTAACTCAACGACCAAGGGGGCGGCAGCTGATTATATCAATACCTTTCGCGAGTACGTAGAGCGTGTTGGCAATCTCAATTATCCAGCGCAGGCACGCGCTCAGAGCATTACTGGTGACGTACGTTTGATGGTTATTATCAATAATGATGGCACAATCAAAGCCATCAGCTTGCTTGAGAGCTCAGGGTCGAGGATATTGGATGAAGGCGCAAAGCAGTCTGTGCGCAAGGCGGCGCCCTTTGGCAAATTTACCAAGGACATGCGTGATATTCCAGAGTTACGGGTGATTCGTACTTATCGTTATAGTGACAGTGTTGAAGTTGTGTACTAAAGTATTCGACTATCAAGATATTGTACTGCTAAGCCATTAGACTATTAAGCTATTAAATAAGCTATCAAATCATTCAGCATTTAAGTGATTAAGCTAAAAAATACCAAAACACTTGGCTATCAAATTATTCAGCATTTAAGCTATTAAATCATTAAAAGAGTTTTTATGGAATTTTTAGGATTTACCTTCGATATTGCCGCACTGACACATAATGCGCTCACTGTAGTTATCAAAATTGCCTTTGCAATTCTCATATTCGTAGTGGGGCGCTGGATTGCCAAAAAGCTAGTTACTTTTGTCAATCGTATGATGGTGCGTAGCCATTTAGAAACTACCGCTGCCAACTTTTTAAGTCGTTTGCTTTACGGTATTTTACTGGTTATTGTTATTTTGGCTGCGCTTAATGAAGTGGGCGTCCATACCACCTCTGTAGTCGCTATTTTGGGCGGTGCGGCAGTCGCTATTGGTCTATCACTCAAAGATCAGCTGTCAAACTTCGCTGCGGGGATTATGATTGTTACTTTTCGGCCTTTTGTTAAGGGTGATTATGTACAGATCAGTAGCTACACAGGTACAGTCGCTGAGATTACCTTGGTCAATACCCACCTGACTACGATTAATAACCACGACGTCATCATCCCTAATGGCGATATCACTACCTCTGCAGTCGTCAACTACACCGCGCTGCCCAATCGCCGCGTCGATATCACTATCGGTGTAGGTTATGATGCGGATATCAAAAGGGCCAAGGATTTGATACTTAAATTGGCTAAAGAAAACCCCGTCGCTTTTGATGACCCTGAGCCTATCGTACGAGTGACCAATCTGGGTGACAACTCAGTCGATTTGACCCTAAATGTATGGACAACCAACGCGGACTGGTGGTCGATGCAGTGCGATCTACTCGAGCAGTTCAAAGCCGTGTTCGACAGTGAAAAAATCGACATTCCGTTCCCGCAGCGTAGCGTGCATATTAAAGGTCTAGATCAAATGATAACCAATATGGATCAATCTCAAAAGATTCCGATGAATAAAGATTAAAGCTTTTGATCATTGTTTCAAATACGGGTTAGGGATACCTAACCCTGCCAATATCTCAATCTCGAACTGCTCCATCTCGTCTTGCTCTGCTTGACCGATTTCATGATCAAAGCCTAGTAAATGCAAGATGCCATGTACTAGCAAGTGGCTGATGTGCTGCTCTAGGCTTTTATTTTGCTCGGCGGCTTCGCGCACGATAACCTCATGACAAATAATCAGCTCGCCTAAAGGTAGCGTCGGCATTAGATGGATAATGCTGGTAGGCAAGTCACTGGGATACGACAAAATATTGGTCGCATAATCTTTGTCTCGCGCCTCCAGATTTAGCGCGCGTCCTTCGAGCTCATCTGTGATATAGATCTCTACTGATTTAATTTTATCTTGCCATACTGTCTTATCAATAGCTGCAAAATAGGGCAGCACGAGTCCATTTGCAATGCGCTCATCTATATACTCAAGCGTTGCTAGCATAACGGCTATTAAATTTTTGTGATTATAAAAGCTCTCTATAGTAGCGCTATTTATACTCTCGGCTGCGCTAATGTCTAAATCGGTACTGTCTAAATCAACACTGTGTGAATCAGCGCTACTGATGTCATCTCTATCGTTTTTGTCCATTACATTAGCCTTCTTATACAAAAGTTATGCAAAAAAACCGAACACTAAGTCCGGTTTTGAAATGATAATTATACTTATAGTGCCCATGCCTTAAGTGACCATGTCCTAAGTACTTATAACTTAGCTGCTGCATCCGTTATAGCCTGACGGCGCTCTTGCTCTTTGATGCGCTCAAACTTACGCTTTTCTTGTAGCTCAAACTGTTCATCATCGAATACGTCATACGCTTCGACAATCTTTTGCACGAGTTGATGGCGTACTACGTCTTTTGAGTCAAACTTGGTGATATGAATCTCTTCGATACCGCTTAAGATATCCATCGCTTGTGCAAGACCTGATTTGCTACCACGAGGCAAATCAACTTGGGTAATATCGCCCGTGATGACCGCACGTGAGCCAAAACCTAAACGTGTCAAGAACATCTTCATCTGCTCAGGCGTGGTGTTTTGCGCCTCATCTAAGATTACAAATGAGTTATTCAAAGTACGACCGCGCATATAGGCAAGCGGCGCGACTTCAATGACTTGCCGCTCAATCATCTTGCCAACCTTTTCAAAGCCAAGCATCTCATATAACGCATCATAAAGCGGACGCAGATAAGGATCGATCTTTTGCGTTAGATCGCCAGGCAAGAATCCAAGCTTTTCGCCCGCCTCTACCGCAGGACGCACAAGCAAGATACGCTCAATCTCGTTACGCTCAATCATATCGACCGCACAGGCGACTGCAAGGTAGGTCTTACCCGTACCCGCAGGCCCAATGCCAAATGAGACATCAGAGGATAAAATGTTTTTGACATAACGCTGCTGATTGCCGCCGCGCGGAATGATTCGACCTTTACGCGTGCGCAGACTGATTGGCGTGAACTCATCAGCGCTATCGTCTTCATCCATAGCATCATCATCGGCTCTGGCGGCTTGCTTCTCGTCTTCCATGTCTTGATCACGTGAAATGCTGGCTTGAATAATAAGATGCAGCTCTTGTGCAGTGATGTCTTTTGAGTTCTGTGCTTCGTCTACCATTTTGTAGATGATACGTTCGCCGCGCTCAACATTGGTGATATCGCCACTTAAACAAAAATCGCCTTGGCGCTGGCTGATCTTGATATCGAGGCGCTCTTGAATATATTTCATGTGATTATTATATTCACCGAGCACAGTTTTGAGCTGAGCTGGGGTAAGCGATTCAAACTTGATACGGCGGCTCATAGAATCAGTCAAATGATTATCCTTGTATGGTTGACCCTTATTTTTAGGGTTAAATAGCTGACAAAATAGTTAAAATCTCTACTCTCATTATGGTTCATAGAATATAAATTTCAAGCCGCGCCGCACGCGATAACCGTCTGTTTTGTATGGCGATTGCAACTACTATTGTCAGCAATGGCTTTCTGGTTCAACAACTGGCATTTGCTAATGCATCTACGGTATAGATATCGTCAAAGACGCCAAGCAAGCAGAATGTAAAAGGGGCAACTTGTGGTAATCTATCCTCTAAACTAATTTATGCTCTAAACTAATCTATGCTCTAAATATTAGCGATTCGATATAGACACTTATAAAACGTGTCTTTTATTACTAAAATAAATTTTTAAATGAAATTCATACCAAAAACAGACTTACCCAGTCAAAATAGGATAGCCAACTATGCACGATATAGAAGAGATAACAGAGCAAAGTTCCAGTGATCATTCTAAAAGTAAAGACAGCTTAACCTCTCAGCAAGTGCTGATAGCAGGCGGCGGACATGTGGGTTTATCTTTTGCTCTATTGCTTGCGCATCATGGTATCACCAGCACGTTACTTGAAAAAAACAGCTATCCTGATATTAGCCCTGATGATGACGAGCTGCGCAGTCACTACTTAGACAGTCGCAACACCGCTCTTTCGCGGCGCAGCGTACAGATTTATCAAGAGATCGGTCTGTGGGACGAGCTGCAAAGCCATGCTTGCCGTATCGATGCAGTACAGATTAGCGAGCAGGGCAGCTTTGGGCGCGCGCAGCTTAATAAAGAAGAAGAGCGTGTTGAATCCTTTGGACAAGTGATGGAAAACGCTTGGCTTGGGCGTAAGCTTTTGCTAGCAGCCAAAGCGTCGCCGCTGATTACGCTTATCGATAACGCTGATGTCACAAACGTCGAGCAATTCTCTAATAGCGTCAGCGTCACCTTTAACTATTATGACGGCGATGAGGACGCGCAGCAGTTGCAAGGTAGCGTACTGGTGGCTTGTGATGGACGCGATTCGACAGTACGTCAGCTGTTAGATATCGGCACTAAGACTTATGATTATGGCCAAACGGCTATCGTTGGTGTCGTCGAAACTGATAAGCCTCACGAACATATCGCCATTGAGCGCTTTAGTCCAGCAGGACCGCTTGCCGTATTGCCACTGACTGATCCAGAGGGCGATGGCAATGAGGAATACCAAGCAGGTTATAGACGTTCGGTGGTCTGGGTCTGTCCGAATGGGGAGGAGACGCAATATCTGGACGACGACGCGCACTTCTTGGCGACGATGCAACAGGCCTTTGGTACGCGCGCAGGCACCTTTATCAAAGCCGGTCGCCGCGGCGCGTATCCGCTAACGCGCGTACTCGCTGACAAACAAGTTGCGGGTCGCTGCGTTGTCATGGGTAATGCCGCTCATACTTTGCATCCTGTCGCAGGACAGGGCTTTAACCTTTGTATGCGAGACGCGCATGTGCTGGCGCAAATGATGAGCGCGCAAGTATTAAAGGGTGCTGATATTGGCGACGCGCAATTATTAAAGCGCTATGAAAAAGCACGTCAAACGGATCAAAAGCGGGTGATTCGTTTTTGTGATGCCGTTGTGCACGGCTTTACCCATCCTAATCCAGCGATTAAGCTTGCGCGTAATGTCGCTTTACTGGCCTTTGATAAGCTACCAAACATCAAGCCTTTAGTAGCCACTTATGCGATGGGGCTAAAGTCTTAATCACTACTTTTAAAGCTCGATAACCGTCTATCACATATCTTACAGCTTATATTCTGGATAATAATTATGAAACACAATCATACGCTTATCATTGGCGGCGGCGTTGTTGGAGTGACGCTAGCGCTAAAGCTTGCGCAAGCTAAGTTGCCAGTTACTTTGGTTGACGCCAGCCCTATCCGTAGCGAGGCTGAATGGCAAACGGTGCTCGAGCGCCGTGATGCCCGCGTCTATGCCCTAAGTCTAGCAAGTATCAAGCTGCTAGAGGAGGTTGGAGTTTGGCAAAAGATAGCCAAGTCTGCGCGCAAAGCCGACTACTCACAAATGCAGGTGTGGCAATTAAACGGTCGCGGTGAGCTATTATTCGGTGATGATAGTGATACAGAGAATGAAAAGGGAATGCTCGGTAGTATGGTGGAGCCCTTAGTCATTGAACACGCGCTATGGCAGCGTCTGTTGGAGGAGGATATAAGCGATTATCTAACGGTCATCAAAGGACAAAAGGTGACGCAAATGGATTGGCTGGGTGCAGAATTGGGCTACCGCGTCACTCTAGATGACGATACCGTTATCGACGCTCAACTGGTGGTCGGTGCTGATGGTCGCAGCTCGTTCGTGCGCAAGCAGGCTGCTATTGGACTCGATACCCTCGACTATCATCAAACCGCGATTTGCTGCGCCATTCAAACGGCCAAACCGCATAATGCCACCGCCCGTCAAGCCATGCTTCCCACTGGAACGCTAGCATTATTGCCATTGGCAGATATTACAGAAGAAGACAAAGCACGCCCGCAGCATTGGCAATCAATTGTCTGGACGTTGCCACGCAATCAAGCGCTGGCACTACTAGAGGAGGACGCGCGTACTATCGCTGATAAGCTAGCCTCTGCCAGTAACTACGAGCTTGGGGCAATAGAAAAAATAGAATCCATTGCCAGTTGGCCGTTAGGGGCTCAGCAAGCTAAAAGCTATGCCTCAGACAATCTGGTCTTGATAGGGGACGCTGCGCACGGTGTACATCCACTCGCTGGACAAGGGCTAAACCTAGGTATGTTAGACGTGCAAGCGCTGTATGATCAGCTCATTCATGACTTTGCCCGTAGTGGTGGCACGCTTTGGGGTAGCATTCAAACCCTACGCCGTTATGAGCGCCTACGTCGTCCGCACAATAGCCTGATGATGCATAGCTTTTCGGCGCTAAACTGGCTGTTCGCAGGATCAGTCGCGCAGCTGCGCCCCATCCAACAAATCCGCAATGAAGGCATGTACCGCGTTGGTAAAATTAAGCCATTGATGCGTCTGTTTGCGAAGCAGGCGAGTGGGGTTTAGGTAACTAATATTAAATAATAAGAACATTTTGATGAAACATATTTTAATCGATTACGAAAATATACAGCCAAAAAGCTTTAATGATATAGAGACAAATGAGTGTCACGTGTGGTTATTTTTAGGTGTAAATCAGCAAAAAAGTCTACCACTTGATTTAGTTGAAACCCTGCTTAGATTTGACAATAGAAATGTGCATATTATTAGGATGCAACATGCAGGTAAAAATGCGCTGGATTTTTACTTATCTTTTTATCTTGGCAAAATATCGGAAATTGATTCTCAAGCGGATGTTTGTATCTTAGCAAGAGATAGCGGTTATGATGTTTTGGTTGATCATCTTAATAGTGTCTATGATGGTATGAACATTATGCGATCAACAAACGCTAATCAGCTAAGTCTCACTTATGATTTCGATGAAAATATAGAGTCGGATATAGAGGAGATCCAGATTGTTAGTCAAAATATTTTGTGCGATAGCGGCAGTAACGTAGTGGTGGAAAATGAAAATGCTTTAGTTCAATCTCTCGAAGAAAGAATACCTAAAGTAGTTATCCATGATTGTTATGTTCTAGTGTTTGATTCGATGTTAAATCGCGAGGTGTTTTTACCAAGCTATAAGTCAAACCTATTATCTGCGATAAAAAAATATGCTTTAGCGAAAGCATTAGTTAAATTTGATGATGCTGAACAAGATTATATCGTTGAAAAAGTTTTTGATAAATTTATTAAATCAGGACTTATAAAGCTCGATGGGAAAAGTGAAAAACTAAGTTATAAAGTAGATAGCCAAGGAATATTAGACTTGGTGACTGAACAGGTTCTACTTAGCAGAGCTAAGACAATCGCTGGATTAAAAAATGTAGTCAAGCAAAAACTTACCAGCTATCGCCAAGAAAATGATGAACAGCAAGTAAACTTAGTCATAACATGGCTAAAAAATCAGGAATTTATAAAGCAAAATAATGAGACTATCTGCTATCCAACTTTAGAGGATAAAAAAACACCTTCAAACAAAGTGTCAAACGATGATAGTGACATCAGTAAGCCCTCCGCTACAGTATATCAACGTGCAATAACGGCAATAAAAAGTAGACCTTTGAAATCTCGACCGTCAAAAAAATCAAGTCTAATCAACTACCTTAAAAGCCATTTGCGCAATGAAGACCCTAGAGTAGTTGATAATCTCATTAAACAGATGATTAGTAATAAGATTATCTTAATATCGAATACAAATAAGCTTAGTTACAACATTTAAAAGCTAAAAACAACTATCCAAAGGCAAACCTCATGCTCATTCCAAAATACTGGGCGCAACATAAACAGCGCTTTGAGTCGAAAGTGACAGCTAGCCAATTGTCTAAGCAAGCCACTATTAAACGCTATGGCTGGTCGGATATCAGTCAAAGCGATGCTTTGGAGCATGCTAAAGCGCGGGTGGCAGAGGCGCATAAGCGCTGGCTAGCAGGCGAGGATATCCTACGCCGTGAGCGCAAGGAAGAATACAACCAATACAATGGCATTCCCATTCGTGAGCAGATCGTCTCTAAGCAAGTTTTCCCTTCATCGGTATCCACAAAAGAGGCGCCAACGCAGCTCATCGTCACCCGTAACAGTTACGGCGCGCAAGTCGCTAACGTCGACAATATCGTTATTATTGATGTCGATAACGACGATTTATTACATCATCTCTATCCTGATAATTATGACAGTCATGGCTTTATGCCCGCTTCAGTCACTACTCAAAGCGCATCTTCGAATAAAATAAAGGTTTGGTTTTTTGTGTTTGTGTTTATTTTGATCGCCAGCGTCATCGCTTATTTGGGGCTATCGTGGTTATGGCTATTAGCATTTATGATAGGCGTCACGGCTTATCTATGGCAACAAGCCAGTCAAAAAGACAAAGCACGAACGCAAAAATATACGGATGACAAAGCCTCTCTACAGCCTTTTATAGCTGGCTTAATCCAACAGCGTATCGTCAGTCATCCCAACGAAAGTTTTCGTTTGTATAAGACGCCCGCAGGCTTTCGCATTATTGCCACTCACGATACAGTTTTGCCAAAGGAGGACGTGGTTGCCGAATGGTTTGAGTTTTTCCATGCTGACGCTAATTATGTACGCCTGTGTCAAGCGCAGCAGTGCTTTCGCGCGCGATTCACCGCCAAGCCTTGGCGTATGAGTGAGGTCAACGACAAGCGGGTCTTAGACAAAAACATTCCGACCACAGATTTTTGGTCGATGCCTGCTGAGGATGTCGATAGCGATGAAAACCAGTCACGCTATATAGAGCTTGAGGCAAGAGATAAATGGATTGTGGACTATGATACCTTTGCTAAAGGCTATAGGGCGTGTCGTTATGTCGAGAGTTTTTCGGGACGAGACGCCAATACTCAGCGAAAGCATGAGACGATTCAGGCATTTATTAGATGGCATGATAAAATTTGTCAGGTGGATAAAGAGCTGCCGTTGGCTTGATTTGTCTTTACGTATAAAAAAGGACTCATTACGAAGCTAACTGTAGTTAATTGCCACCATTATACCTACCCTAAAGATGAAAATAGCACCATCAATACTGGTGAGACAATATTAATAATAAAGCCAAAACTAATCGCTAGTGGCACGACTTTGAGGCCGCCCGATTGCTGAATAATCGGCAAGGTGAAATCAAGACTGGTTGCGCCGCCAAGACCTACCGCCGCGGATGGATACTTGCGCATAAAGACGGGGATAAATATCAGCGCAAAGAACTCGCGGATGAGATCGTTAAATAGCGCCACGCTGCCCCAAATCGCGCCATAAGCATCGGTCATGACGATAGCCGATAGTGAATACCAACCAAAGCCTGAGGCCAGTGCTAAGCCTTTGGTCCACGATACCTCACTAAACATCATGGCAAACATCACCCCGCCTACCAATACTGCGAGCGTAAAGATGACACTCATCTCAACGCCGCGCTTATTGAGCAGCACTTCTTTTAAAGTAATGCCTGAGCCTTTAAGACCAATGCCAACGAGCAAGATGAGTATCATCAGCAGAACGGTCATAGTATTTTCAGGCGGCATATAATTCTCAGGCAAAAAATAGCCAATCACCATACCGATGACCACACAGATAACCTGCGCCAAGCTGCCACGAATACTGACGCGATGCTCTTTGGATTTGGCGACAGGTTGTTTGGCCTGCCAAGGTTTGAGACGATCAAAAACCATCAGTCCGATGAGTCCCGTACCAATAGTCAATATCGATAATACGGTAACATAGAGCGCAATCTCACCCACTTGACTGCCGAGCCCCTCAACTTGCGACAGCTCAATCCCAATCAAAGTCAAAATAATAAACACTAAGTATGATAAGCCTTTGTCCGCAAGTATAGTCATCTTGGGATTTGATGGAATTGCAAAGCCAATGAACATCGGCATAAGAACAAGAACGAGAGTAATAAGGCTTTGCATAGAATAGGCTCGCAATATTTTACAAGGCGTTTTTGGGAAACCGGCGATTGTATCATAGTCCGCTATAAATGCGCTTATTTGGCTGTTTAAAGTAACAAATGATGAAGTGCAACTGACCTGATAAAATTTTTGACCGCTTGTTTTAATCGTTTACCTGATGCACTTTTGTTGTTACATTAAAGCACTTACTGTATTTAGCGCGCCTTTTCATGTCTCTTTACCAGCTCAAAACTCGCTTTCAAGATCAGTTGCGTCCGCTAAGCGATGCGCTCGTTGCACATCAATACACTGCCAATCAAGTGACTGTATCCGCTGCTGTTATGAGTGTGGGCACCGCTGTCATAGTGGCAAAACCTGCGCAAAATTATCCTAAACTATGGCTGTTATTGCCGTCATCGCTGTTTGTGCGTATGGCGCTCAATGCCATTGATGGGATGATGGCGCGCGAGCATGGGCAGGCCACGCAGCTTGGCTCCGTGCTCAATGAAGTAGGTGATATCGTTGCCGACACCGCACTGCTGGCAAGCCTTGCGCCTTATATCGATAAAAAATACGCAGACAGCGCTTACTCTAATCAGCATCATATCAGCCGTTTTATCGCCTTGAGTATCAGCACAGAGCTACTGGCAATAATAAGTCATACTGTATTTGCTGTCCGAGCCAATCAAGGGCCTTTGGGTAAGAGCGATCGCGCCTTTGTATTGGGCACGCTTGGCGCGGTTATGAGTAGTGCCATTCCGATGATGCCGCTGTCGTTATCACAAGCAAGGATAGGACAAGTGTCCTTAATTATAGAGGCACTGCTTCTCAAGACTTGTCTTAATCGTTTGCGGTTTATGGCAAATCTATACCTTATGCATAATCCGCCTGTTCTTCGATCGGTGTGTCAATCACCGTCTCATTTATCTTCTTCACCCTTTTTGGAGCATAGCGATATGTCAGCTATACCGACCACAGTCAATACTGATTTAGATCAGCCAAATACTATAGAAAACGAAAGTAGAATAGAAGGTGAGAGCTGCTACAACGCTTATGATGGTACGGCGATTTATTATCGCTATTGGCTCACTACGGATATCGAGCAGTTAAAAGATAGCGACCAGCCGAAGCGGCAAGTGATTTTGTTGCATAGAGGTCATGAGCACTCTGGACGACTAAAAGAGCTGGGCGTGCGCTTTGTGGATGCAGGCTATCAGGTATTCGCTTGGGATGCGCGCGGTAATGGGCGCTCAGGCGGTATTAAGGACCATGCCGACAGCGTCACAGAGCTTGAGCGCGACTTAAATGATTTTGTGCAACTCGTTACCCGGCAGACAGGTATCGCCATTGAGGATACTTTGATCGTTGCTAGTAGTATTGGCGCCGTGCTCGCCGCCGCTTGGGTACATGATTACGCGCCCAACATTCGCGGTATGATACTAGGCACGCCTGCGCTAAAGATTCGCTTGTATATTCCCTTTGCCATACCGTCGCTCAAGGTAGCGCGCACGCTTGGGCTCATGTCACGCGTGAGTAGTTATGTTAAAGCTCAGGTACTCACTCATGATAAAGACGCGCAAGAGGCCTATAATGCTGATCCGCTGATCTCAAATAGTATCTCAACTGACTTACTGATCGACACCCACGCGACAGGTCAGCGGCTGCTCGATGATGCAGGCGCGATTACGGTTCCGACCTTTGTGCTCTGCGCCGGCAAGGATTATGTGGTTGATAAGCAAGCAGAACGCCAATTTTATGAGGCTATCAACACGCCTATTAAGCGCTGGCAGTTATATCCAGACAGTTATCACGCGATCTTTCATGAAACCAATAAAGCCGATGTCTTTGCCGACTGTATCGAGTTTGCAGGGTACGTCTTTGATACGCCCATGCCAGCACCTGATTTGCGTATGGCGCACTTAGATAGCGCTAGTAAAGATAAAGTCGATCGCCTAGCGATTAAGCCGTTTAACCCAAGCTTTGCTATCACCCGTTTTGCGATGCAAAAATTCGGTCATGTCAGCGACGCTATCGCCACAGGGCTTGAGCATGGGTTTGACTCAGGGCATTCGCTCGATCATGTCTATTACAATCAGCCTAGTGGTCGCAATAAGTTCGGTCAGGCGGTTGATAAGTTCTATCTCAATAACATCGGCTGGCAAGGCATTCGTATACGCCGCATGCATATTTTAGAGCTGGCACGTCAGGCGCTAGCAGATATCAAAAAGGCTAATGAGCAAAAAAGCGAATATCAGCCCAGACTATTAGATATCGCGAGTGGTCATGGTTTTTATGCTTTTGATTTGTTGACTGAGTTTGATGACTTGCAGGCTGAGCTGCGCGATTATGAGAGGCATAATATTCAAGCGCTACAAAACAAAGCGCTGCGCTTAGAGCTGGCTGATCGTGTCAACACGGTACAAAAAGACGCTTTTGATCCTGCTAGTTATTTACATTTAAAAGCTGATAATGCCACATTCGATATCGCTATTGCCT
Source organism: Psychrobacter sp. T6-4 (assembly GCF_052258425.1). Taxonomy (NCBI): domain Bacteria; kingdom Pseudomonadati; phylum Pseudomonadota; class Gammaproteobacteria; order Moraxellales; family Moraxellaceae; genus Psychrobacter; species Psychrobacter sp. T6-4. Next base: position 112,156 of record NZ_JBQQEZ010000012.1, on the reverse strand, counting down.
CAGGAGTGTTTGAATTGTTCTCTGATAATGCGCTGCCAGCGACTGCACTTGCAGGTATTTTTGAGAGTCTAAAGTCTGGCGGCTACCTGATATATACCAATCAGCCATGGCACCCTGAACAAGAATTCATTAGTAAAACGCTTAACAATCACCGAGGGAGTAGTTGGGTCATGCGCTGCCGCTCGCAGGCTGAGATGGATCAATTGGTTGTTGATGCAGGCTTTGAAAAAGTCGCTATGCGTATTGACCGCTTTGGCATCTTTACCGTGTCACTCGCTATTAAGCCTATGCTAAACAGCGATGAGTAATACAACCGCCCCGCCTTACGAGCGCGTCCAGCTATTTTCAGGAGGCGGGTCGCGGTTTGGCTATTATTTGGGGAGTTATGCTGCGCTCGTTGCACACGATTTGCGGCCCGATCTCATCATTGGTACGTGCGGCGGCAGCTTGTCGGCTTATCTGGTGCAGCTTGCTCCTGATCCTAGCGATTTGCAGCAGCTGATGCGTAGCCGTGAGCTATACAAGAGCATCCGTGCGATCAGACATGTTGCCCCTGATGAGGCAAGCACACGTCAAAAACTACGCTATATCAGCAATGCGCTCAAACGCTGGTACAGCTCTCGATATACATCTCAACAGCCGTTCAAAAGACAAAAGCAGCATCAACGCGATAACTACCAACGTCTGTTAGACGAGCTACAGCAACTGGCGATGTTTCGTATTGATAGTGAAGGGCAGTGGCTGGATAAGTTGTCTGCTTTTGGCTCTAATCCCGAGTGCAATACGAGTAGCATAAATAAGTCACCAGAGATTGCCATTATCGCCAGTCGTTTGCGCCAGACGTCGATAGCAGGTTTTAGTGTTAATGCTGATAGTATGCTAGCCGCAGACTTTCAGCTTCAAGAATTGTTATTCGCGCCAAAGCGTTTAGACCACTCCAGCTTTGACAGTCATTTACTAGACCAAAAAGATCTCGTTAGACATAACTTTAACGCGCCTACGCATTCTTTTGCCAATGGACGTATACAACAGTCGGTACAGATACTGACTGAGTGGGATATGAATTCTGCGGTACGCGCTTCGATGGCAGATATGTACTATTTGCCGCCAACGCATATAGACGATCTAGGCTGGTGTTTGGGCGGGGTGATTAATCTGACGCCTATTGAGCTGGCTTGTCAACTGGGAAGTACGGTGTTTGCAGAGACCAAAGCGGGCTATGATCCCTATCTTGCCGCGCCTGCGATTAAGCGCGTGTTTGGCTTTGATCCCAATCAGCGACTGGCTCAGGTGCACAATTATAAAACGTCATCTATGCCTAAGCCTCACGATCAGGCGCAGATACATTGGCTGCCTTTTGCTGACAATGATCAGCAACTGGCAAGGCAAAATGTACAAAAACGCTTTAGCCTTAGGCAAATGACCGTCGAGCTGATTCATAGCGATTATGATGGCTTTATACAGCAGATGGACGCCCAGTGGCAGTATGGCTATCAGCGCACCGTGGATTATATACGCATAAATGCAAAACATACCTTCTAATACGCCTAAGCATCTTATTGTAATAGGCGGCACCAGCGGTCTAGGCTTAGCACTAGCCTTGTATCATCTACAGCTTGGCTGGCAGATCAGCGTCGTTGGGCATAGTCTTGCTAAAATTGCTCATATCAACAGCGTCTATCCTCAGATCACTACTTATCTTTGTGATTTGACAGATTTTGATGAGCGCCAACACCTGCTCGATAAGCTACTAAAAAATCGTTTTGATCGGCTGATTTATAGCGCGGGCAGTTATACCAATGAGCGCGTCCATACTCTAAACCAAACAGAGAGCACGCAAATGCTCGCGATTAATTTGCAAGCGTTCGAGCATGTTTTTATGAGGGCAAGTGAGGTACTCAAACGCCAAAACCTACAGCAGTTGGACAGTGCTAAAGGCGTCAAGCCAAGTCTAATTTGTATCGCTTCTATCGCAGGGACGCTCGATTATCCCTATGCCAGTCTCTATGCCAAAAGCAAGCGGGCGATGATAGCGACGGCGAGCGCTTATCGAATTGCGCTTACGCCTTTTAATATTCAAGTCAATTGTATCGCATCAGGGTATATCGACACCCAAACTTTGCGCGATCTAAACGGAGGTGATGCCAGTCATAAGCCTTTTATTATAAGCCTAGATCACGCGGTGAGTCATATCGTGCAGGCAATCGACAATGATATAGCGCTCGCGACATTTCCGTGGTCTATGCGTTATATTGTCAAGCTGTTAAATAAGCTGCCTGAACCTGTGTTAAATAGGCTATTACGAAGTCAGCTGGATAAACCCGCTTGATTTTACATTGAAGTTGTCTATTGATCATTCGCGTTAGCCAAACCACCAATAAAACAGCGTAAATATCGGCACGCCAATGAGCAAACTATCTATCCTATCGAGCACGCCGCCGTGGCCTGCCAGCATAGTACCTGTATCCTTGACCCCATGCTGACGCTTAAACGCCGATTCTAGCAGATCCCCTGCGATACCGCTCACCGCCAGTCCGTAAGCGGCTAGCAAACACAGCCACCAGCTAAAAGGCGTTAGCCAAACGCCCAATAGTGATGCCAAAAGCGCTGCTAGCAGACTACCAAAAAACGCGCCTTCGATACTTTTATTTGGGCTAATTCTAGGTGCAAGACCACGTTTAAAGAACCTGCCTTTAAATAGCTTACTACATAGAAACTGAGCAATATCGTTGAATTGACTGGCAAATAAAACAAATAATAAGACGCCGTACTGCTCGCGGTGCCAAGTCAGCTGTTGTAAAAATATGAGACAAATAATTAAGGTAATAAAGGCAAAACTAAAAAAGCTATCTAGTACATTAAGATACAGATAAGGCTTAACGGGGCTTGCTGTACTAGCGTTATTTGGCGTTAGCATATGCTTTTGCGCAAAGGGCAGTGCTAAAGTATTGGGTTGCAATCCGCGCGCTTGCAATTTGGTGATAAGCCGCGCTTTACTCTCAGAGCGCCACAACCTGTTAATCTCATAACTACCACGTAAACCAATGGCGATAAAAAAGGCGACCAACAGCCATTGATAAGGGTGTTCGGCGTTGAGGGCTTGACCGTTTGTGTTGATTTTGGCGACCACATAACATAAGCATAGAGCGGCTAGCATCCACCACCAAGAGCGTGCAATCAGGTAAATAGTCGGCAAGCGATTACGCAGCTTGGGCACAGCAAGCGACCCCCAAGCCAAACTGACGATTGTCATAAGTCCGATGACGAACCAAGTATCCGTTGCCATATGCTATATATCTCAAAGGTAGGTTAAAAGTGCAATCCTTCGTAAGCTTACAGCATAACAAGATTTACAAGGGCTTAGCTAGCAGCTAAGACAAATGTTTGTTTGTCTGAGTCATATAGTGCTGTCGACTCACTACTTTGGGATTTAGTGGTCTCTGTAAGTGCTGCAATGACACTGGTCTTTGCCTTATTTGCTAAGTGCGGATAGTCACTGCGATAATGACCACCGCGACTCTCATAACGCTGATGTGCTGACTCTATCACCAAAGTGGCTAATTGCAACTGCCTGCTGAGTTGAAAACGCACCAGCTCAGACGTTGTCATCGCACTATCTGTATTGACCTGACTTTGATTTACTGGCAAAGACTTTAATATTTGCTGCCACTTGGCGATTTGTACCAGTGCTTGTTCCAGTTTTGACGCGCTGCGAGTAATGCCCATATGCGTACTCATTAGGGTCTTTAGCTCATTGGTTATCATATTAATATCAGTATCTTTAGCGCTAGTATTTCTATGAACAACCATGCTATCAATACCAGTGTTTGCAACCTTTAGGGTGATGACTTGCGTGTCCGCCAAGACAGGCGGCGTCCAAAGCGTACGCTCAAAACTGCTAGAAGATGCGGATACTTGGTTTAGATAACGCGGTAAGTCAGTGGCGATATTACGACCGACGACCACGCATTCTAATAGTGAGTTGCTGGCCAGACGATTAGCGCCATGCAAGCCTGTATAAGCGACTTCGCCTGCGGCGTAAAGTCCAGGTACATCCGTCATGCCGCGCGCATCAGTGACCACGCCGCCGCAGCTATAGTGCGCAGTCGGTGCAACGGGTATAGGGTCAGTGGTCATATCGATACCGAGATCCAGCAGGGTTTGATAGATCTGCGGAAAATGACCTTTGATAAAGTCATCTGGTAAATGACTGATATCAAGGTGCACGTAGCCCAAACCATTATTGCTAATTTGTTCCGCTATCGCTCGCGCTACGATATCGCGCGGCGCAAGCTCAGCGCGCGCGTCAATCTCTAACATAAAGCGTGTGCCTGTCTGCGGACAATACAGATGAGCGCCTTCACCGCGCAGCGCCTCTGAGATTAAAAAGCTACTATCGCTAAGTGCAAGACCTGTCGGATGAAACTGGATGAATTCCAAGTTAGCCAAGCGGCATCCTGCTTGCCATGCCATCATCACTCCATCACCAACGCAGACATTGGGCGCGCTGGCGCGTTTGAACAGTTGCCCCAAGCCGCCACTAGCGAGTACCACGGTGCGACTATAAAAGGTAATCTTGCGCGCGCTGATATGGTCAAACACTTGCGCTCCGTAGCAGGATTTAAGCCCGGTGTCGTGAGTTAACAGGCTTAGTGCTTCATGAAAGGGTAAGATGGTGATATTGGTCGCATGTTGCGCCCTAAGCGTCAAGGTCTTCATAATATGCCGACCAGTGGCGTCATCAGCGTGAGCCACGCGGCGGCGACCATGACCACCTTCTTGGGTTAAATGTAGATCTGTCGTTTGAAGTTTGTTTTTTGACTGAATATGTTGCTTGGAAGTTTGAGTAAAAGGGACACCTTGCTCGCATAACCATTGCACAGCCGATTGTCCAGCGCCCAAGATATCCGTTGTGTTATCGGTTGTACAGAGTCCAGCACCTGCGATAAGAGTATCACTGACATGATCAGTGATAGAATCCTCTTTATCCAAGCTTGCCGCTATGCCGCCTTGTGCATAATGGCTCGAGCAGACTTCAAGCGCCGCTTTACTCAGTACCGTGACATGTAGCGATTTTGGCAAAGCCAAAGCCGTGCTAAGGCCAGCCAAACCTGCCCCGATGATGAGGACATCAGTTTGCCGAATACTTATATTGTCAGCGCTTATAAGTCTATTCATATTACGCGGCTCCCACGTTAGCGAAGAGGGCGCGGTCTTTGACGATATCACCGCTGGCAGTGACGCGCTGCTTTTGCGTTTCAGCGAAATCTAACATACGCTGTAATGGCTTTTTGGCAGCGACTGCTAGCTGTTGTGACATCAGTACCTCACCGCTTTGATCTTTTAAGACGCGCTCGATACCTTGCAAGCCATTCATTGCCATCCATGGGCAAAATGCGCAGCTCTTACAGCTGGCGCTTTCACCTGCCGTTGGTGCAGCCAAAAAGCGCTTATTCGGTGAGCGCTTTTGCATCTCATGCAAGATACCTAGGTCAGTGGCGACAATAAAGGTATCGGCGTCCATCTCGTAGGTGGATTTGAGTAATTTGCTAGTTGAGCCAACCACATCAGCCAGAGCCACCACGCTATCAGGTGATTCAGGATGTACCAGCACTTTTGCCTCAGGATGCTCAGCCCTTAATTGCATCAGCTCAGTGGCTTTAAACTCGTTATGCACTAGGCACGAGCCTTGCCAAAGCAGCATGTCTGCGCCCGTCTCTTGCGCGATGTATTTACCCAGATGGCGATCAGGACCCCAAATGATCTTTTCACCTTTATCATGAAGATGGCGGATGATATCGATACCGACAGAGGAGGTCACCACCCAATCCGCTCGTGCTTTGACCGCTGCACTGGTGTTGGCGTATACGACGACGGTGCGATCAGGATGAGCATCACAAAACGCTGAGAATTCATCAGCAGGGCAGCCCAAATCAAGCGAGCACTCCGCTTCTAGGTCCGCCATCAGTACCGTCTTTTCCATGCTGAGAATCTTGGCAGACTCGCCCATGAAGCGTACCCCTGCAACGACTAACGTCTGAGCACTATGCGCTTGCCCAAAACGCGCCATCTCAAGCGAATCACCGACGCACCCGCCCGTCGCTAGTGCCAAGTCCTGAATAAAAGGGTCAACATAATAATGCGCGACTAATACCGCATTGTGCTCTTTTAATAGCTGTTTAATGTTATCTTCCACCGCTAAGCGCTCAGTACGTCCCATGTCTGCTGGTACTTTTGCTTTGGCATATTCAATTTTAGTTTGGATAGTTTTGCTATTATCAGTGCTTAGTATAGGCGCGTCATAGGGATAGATTTTCATAAGTCGTAGTCTCTGTTATGACAATAAGAAAGGTTCGGTAATGAGAAAAATTCGATTCAATGAGTTCTAAAAGGTGATTTAAATTGATATACTCTAATTATGCTCATTTTGAGCATAAATACAAGTTATTTTTGTCAATTAGCAGAATTTATCCTGACCATTATCTTTAAATTGCCATATTGACTATGATATTAAGACAATCTCGCTATACTAGACGTTATTGTCCATTGAGCTCTGCATTATCATCTTTCACTAAAATAGGTGACACTTAATATTATGACGTTGTCTTATTCCCATGCGCATCAAGAAGGCAGTGGTACTACCGAAGTCGTGGCGGTACTGATTGCCATCACCGATCATATTGCGCGTGTTTTGACGGTTGATCGAGGTAAACTGTTGCCCAACGGCCCTTTAATGCCGCTACATCGCTCCCTGCAGGCAGGCGTACGTGAGTGGGTTGAGGAACAAACCCAGCAGCCACTTGGCTATATCGAACAGCTATATACCTTTGTAGATACCAATAGGCGTAACGCTGATGGGCACGCACTGGTTTATGTCAGCTACCTTGGACTGGTGCAAGAGACGCAGGCTCAGCTGCAAAGCCAAGCGCAGTGGCGAGATTGGTACGAGTACTTTCCATGGGAAAATCACCTAACTGGTGTTCCTGATATCATCGAGCGTCTTATCGTACCTGAGCTACTCGCTTGGGCAGATACCGCGAGCGATGCTGCTGCCATATCCCGTCGTCGACAGCGTATAGGGTTGTGTTGGGGTGTGGGCGTTAGTCTCGTTGATAATAAAAGCATTGATAAGCAGAGCGTGAATAAAGACTACGCCGATAGTGACTGGGTCGCAGAGCATGCTCTGCTACGCTATGAGATGCTCTATGAAGCAGGTCTTATTCCTGAAGCGCCAACTTATCCTGCCAGCTATCTGGATAGTAAACTGCCAAACGAGTGGTCAAAAGTCATGGGCGTGCCGATGTATTACGATCATCGCCGCGTGATTGCAACCGCCATTTCTAGGCTGCGCGCTAAGATAGAGTACCAGCCGCTTATCTTTGGTCTCACGCCTGATGTGTTTACCTTATCTGAGCTCCAAAAAAGCGTCGAAGCGCTCTCTGGCACGGCGCTACACAAGCAAAACTTTCGCCGCTTACTAGATACTCAAAACCTTGTGATGCCAACGGGCGAGAGCAGTAGTGCTAGCCGTGGTCGCCCCGCCAAGCTCTACCGTTTTCGTCACGATATCGAACTGCAAAGCTTGCTTATGGATAGCAAATTACCTAAGCGTAAATAGGGAATACTAACTATTCATCTAGCAATTTTTTTAAATAACTAAGCAATCAATCTTGCCAGTCTGTTATCTTTACGCTATATTTATGCTCATTTTGAGTTTAAATAGACTTTTACGATAAATTTTTAAAAGGCAAAATAGATGAGTATATCAGCAGAGCCTGCACTAGATGACGTATTACTTATTCCTTTGGTTGAGGCAGCCCTTAGTGAAGATTTGGGACGTCGCGGTGATGTCACCTCCCAAGCGACCATCCCAGCGAACAAGCAAGCACAACTGCAGATTAAAGCGCGGCAAGCTGGGGTGATATGCGGTATGGATCTTGCGCGGTTATCCTTTGCTATGGTTGATGCTGATATTGAGTTTATAGCGCAGATAACAGATGGCGCGCGCGTAGCAGCAGGTACAGTACTGGCAACGGTACGCGGCAATGCCCGTCACCTATTGACCGCAGAGCGCACTGCTTTGAATTTTATGACTCATCTGAGTGGTATTGCCACCGCTACTCGCCAGATTGTCGATAGCGTGACAGAATATCCCGCCCAGATTACTTGCACTCGTAAAACCATTCCAGGATTACGTATCGTGCAAAAGTACGCGGTACGCTGCGGCGGCGGGCGTAATCACCGCTTAGGGCTTGATGATGCTATTTTGATCAAAGATAATCACATCGCTATTGCAGGGGATATCGCAACCGCTATCAAGCAGGCGCAAGATTTTGCAGGTCATCTGCTACCTATCGAGGTCGAGGTTGATACGATAGAACAGCTAGAGCAGGCTTTGGACGCCGGCGCGCAGCTGGTGCTACTTGACAATATGTCACCTGAGATACTCACGCAAGCGGTTAGTATGTGTCAAGGCCGCGCCAAGACGGAAGCCTCAGGCGGTATCACGCCCGAGAGTGTACAAGCAGTCGCTAAGACGGGAGTTGACTTTATTGCGATGGGCTATCTGACTCACAGCACCACCGCGCTTGATATCGGACTTGATTTTAGTGCTTAGTTATCAATAATTTACCGGTTACCATAAGGTATCAGAATTAGCGGTAGTTAATGATTTAATCGGCTCATGTACTTATGATATAATAGCGCTACTAAATACCTACTGGGTCACCGCTGCATACGCACGGTGGCCTTATTTTTTTGCTGAAGTTTTATGATAGATAAGTGAGCGCTCAGTGGATACTGAAATTATCAAAATCATCTTGGCTTTTGTGGTCTTGATCAACCCCTTTAGTGCCTTGACCCTATTTTTGGATCTAACTCGCGGCTACTCGATGATCAATCGACGTAAAGTGGCGCGTATCGCTTGCTTGACTATTTTTATTACCATTAGCTTTTTTACCGTCGCAGGGGAGCTGTTACTCAAAGCTCTTGGTATCTCTATCGGCTCGTTTCAGCTGGCAGGCGGGATATTGGTATTTTTGATTGCCCTTAATATGATGAATGGCGATGGCAATCCGGTTAAGCCCGATCAAGAGAATTTTGACATCGAATACGATAAACACGCTGCACCAAGTACTGCCGCTGCCGTTGTACCGCTCGCTATTCCAATGATGATAGGGCCTGGCGGTATTTCAACCGTCATCATCTACTCCTCGCAAGTATCTGGTATTCTAAAGGTGTCTGCAGTATTGATTGCAGGTTTACTAATCAGCTTGTTCTGTTATCTTGCGCTTATGGCAGCAGGTCGTATCAGCCGTTTGCTTGGCGATACGGGTTTGAATATTATGAGCCGAATCATGGGCATGCTACTAGCGGCTGTCTCTATTGAGATTATCGTCAGCGGTCTACGTACTCTATTTCCAGACTTAATCTAAAACTCTAAACTAACAATTTTTTATAAATATCATCAATAAACCATCTATCGTAAAGTTAAGCTTGTCTCAATACAGTCTTAATACTCATTACCAAAAGTGTCTGGCTCAAACGGCAGAGATAGAAATATGTTATGATAGCGCTCCAATATTAATATTAGGAGTTAGTTTTGAGTAAGACAAAAATTGCTATTTTAGGGGCAGGTCCTAGTGGTTTGGCTCAATTGCGCGCGTTTGAAGCGGCTCGATTGGCAGGCGTCAAAGACTTACCTGAGATAGTATGTTATGAAAAACAAAATGCCATTGGCGGCATGTGGAACTACAACTGGCGTACTGGTCTAGATAGAAACGGTGAACCCGTTCACGGCAGTATGTATCGCTATCTATGGTCAAATGGTCCAAAAGAGTGCTTAGAGTTTGCCGATTATTCCTTTGAAGAGCACTTTGGTGAACCTATCCCGTCTTATCCACCGCGTGAAGTCCTCAAAGACTACATCATGGGCCGTATCGACAAGCAAGACATTAATAAATACATCCGTTTTGAGTGCCCCGTACGTTGGGTGACTTTTGATGACGACACGCAAAAGTTCACCGTGACCGTGATGAATCACAAATCAGGTGAGCAAGAAGTCGAAGAGTTTGATTACGTCGTGGTAGCGACAGGTCACTTCTCAACGCCGAACATGCCTTATTTTGAAGGGCTAGAGGTATTCCCAGGCCGCGTATTGCATGCTCATGACTTCCGCGATGCATTAGAATTTAAAGACGAAGACATTCTACTTATCGGTAGTAGCTATTCTGCCGAAGACATCGGTACGCAGTGCTATAAGTACGGCACCAAATCAGTCACTATCAGCTACCGCACGCAAGCGCTAGGTTATGATTGGCCTGACGGTATTAGCGAGCGACCGCTGGTCACCCATTTTGAAGATGATGTTGCACATTTCGCGGACGGTACCAGTAAGCGTTTTGACGCTATTATCATGTGCACAGGCTACTTGTTCCACTTCCCATTCTTGCCTGATGAGCTACGCTTGCAAACGCATAACTGCTTGTATCCTGCCAACCTTTACAAGGGTATCTTTTGGCAGCCTAACCCTAAGCTTATCTATTTAGGGATGCAAGATCAGTACTTCACCTTTAATATGTTTGACGCGCAAGCGTGGTACGCCCGTGATGTGATGGTGGGTGATATTGAGCTGCCAGATCTTGAGACGCGACAAGCCGACGAGCAAAAGTGGTTAGCAACTTATGACAAAGCCGTCACCGTTAATGATTCTATTGAGTTTCAAGCCAATTACATTCGTGATTTGACCAACTCGACCGACTATCCAGAATTCGCCGTTGAAAAGCAGGGCGATATCCTAAAGCAGTGGCAAAAGGATAAAGTTGCTAATATCATGGGCTTTAGAGAAAAAGCGTATCGCTCAACGCTAACGGGTACGCTAGCGCCAGAGCTACCAGAGCCGTGGTTAGATATTACTGATGATTCACTAGAGCATTTTTTGAATTTATCATTTGTAAAATCTAAAAAGATTAAAAAAGCGTCTTAAAACCAGCTTGTTAAAAAGATAGAAAAACCAAATATACTTAGTATGTTTGGTTTTTTTATTGTCTTAATTTTGCATATTATTTTAGTTAGCTCTGGTATAAATGCCACGCCAAATAAAACATAAGCAAACCAACGAACGCGTCCAGTATATTCCACGCTTTTGGTTTGATAAATAAAGGTTGTAGTAGCCTCGCCCCATATCCGAGCGCAAAAAAGAATATAAAAGAGGCACTGACGGCGCCGAGTGCGAAGGTAAGCTTACTACTTGCGCCTGTTGAAACCATGCCAACGAGCACCAAGGTATCTAGGTAGACGTGCGGATTGAGCCAAGTAAATCCAAAGCACAGTAGCAGGGATTTTTTTAGGCTGGTGACCACTTGCCCCTCGACAGTCAAAGCATGAGAGACACGCAAGCTTGCGTATAGACTCTGCAAACCGTACCCTAATAAGAACAGCACGCCTGCGATCTTGGCAATACTCACCACTTGCGGGAAGCGGGCGGTCACTGTGCTAAACCCTGCCACGCCCGCTGCGATAAGTAGCGCATCACTTACTGCGCAAAATAGGCAGATATAAAAGATATGCTCGCGTTTGAGCCCTTGTTTGAGGACAAAAGCGTTTTGCAAGCCAATGGCAATGATGAGCGATAAGCCAAGCAAAAAACCAGAGAGATAATCAGGGGCGTTCATAGTAATTTGCTCAAATAATCAGAGAGAAATGGTGACGTTTGCTTACTGGCAGCAGGGCAAAAAGCTGTTAAGATACGATATCAAGTCACGGCTTGCAAGCTATAAATCAATAAGCAAAACTGCCGCAAGTTTGGTTAAACGTTAGTATTAAAATAACAGGCGAGGAGTAGGGCCAGTCATGGTATTGAGTTTGGCAAGAATGCTACAGTCATTTGGACAAGAGCAAGATGACTTGCCGACTACGGCTGCCAAAAATGTCCAGCAGGCCGCTAGCATAGATAGTAAGACGCCAGTTCAAGAGCACTCGCAAAGCCTAGATGCACAAACCCCAGACGCACAAACGCTGGTGTCGCCACTGCGTGAACCTAAACGCGTTGAGCGTATCTGTGATGCGCTAGCGCAAGTAAGCAATGTTGGCACACCAACGCCGCTCACTGATAGATATCTGGCAAATCGTGCCAAATGGCGCTCGCCTAATCGACCTCCCTTTGATCCTGATACCTTATGGTATCTCAAACATGGACGCTGCCCGATTATGACTGAACTGGTTGAAGTGGTCGACGAGGCCACTCTAAATGCGATGCCGATTGAGGCAGTTGCTATCCTTGACCGTATCAATGGTAAGCTCAAACGCTACCGCGAGTGGAGCCAAGAGCTAAACGAGCAGCAACAGCAGCAGCACAATGAGCGTCAGTTTGTTATTGATAAGCTGGTCACTGAGAGCATTCCAGAGGCCTTATATCACTATGAGCAATTGCAGCGTTTTAGTCCGCACCGCACCAAGAACAACATAGCGCAGGGCAGTATGACGGCAGGGGATATGCTCACTGATTTGTTTTTAGAGATCGATTATGAGCTTGATGAGCTATTAGATGAGCTTCATCAAACCGTGCTCAATCGCCTAGCTTCAACGCACCGTTATGTCAAAAGTCGTACGCAAAATTAATGACCATTAAAGCGATAAAAGGAAAAAGCCATGACCCAAGTGACCGCTATGTTTGTAATGTTTATCCTATACGGGGTACTACCAGCAGCGGGTATTTATCTGGGTTATCGCGGTATCAAAAAGCTTAGCGCGCCCAAAATGCTTGAATACGAGGCTATGCCGCAATTGGGTTATATTCCAGAAAAGAGCCTGCCAGACGATGTCAAAATAGCTTTGACTCAGATTAATACCAAGGGCGAAAAACTATCTTTGATTTACGGCGATACCAATAATGATGGCAAAATAGATGACAAAGACACGGTGAATGAAACCTATATCATGATCCAAAACTTGATGGACAGACACATTCCGCAAGCGGTCGCTGATTATCGCCGTTTGCATGATTTAGACGGCGCGCGTGCCGATACCACAAAAATAAAAAACTCCAATGTCACTGGTAAAGAGGCCTTACTTGAGGTACTAGAAACGATCAATAGCCAATTCGATGATTTGCTTAATGCGTCTTATCACCAAGACGGGCAAAAGCTGCTGGTGACCAATCGCTATTTGCAACAGCGTTTTGATAATCCTACGCAAGACAATGATGTACAAGTGCTACAAACCACGCGTTTAGACAAGGAGCACGATAAAAGTACTCAGGACACCACTATCTAGTTAGTCCATGAGTAAGAGGTAAACCAATATGAGTATTTTAATAGGTATAGGTGTCGCAGGTACAGTAGCCACCGTTTATATAGCCAGAAAAGGTTGGCACGCATTGCACAAAGCTGTTGGTATTACTCCAGGTGTGCTTACTTATCATGACTCGCAAACGCCAAGACTGCTCAATGACACAAGATGGCAGCAGCTTGAGTTGAACAAAGAGCATTTAAGCTGCTTACCTAGCAGTCAATTGCGCCAGCTACAGCGTATTGATAATAAAGTGGTCAGCTATGATAACTATCAAAAGCAGATGCAAAAGCAAAATGTAACACCTGCGATTAGCGAATCACAATTTATTGTCAACAAGCTATTACAAACAAGACTGCCTGAAATGTTGGCGAGTTACTATCAGCTTATGACGATAGACGGTCATGCTAACACAAACCGTTATGAGAGACAGAGTGAAGCTAACGATCTATTACAGCAAGTGCTAGATAATATAGAGACGCGCTTAGATAACTTATTAGAGAGCGTAGAGCGACAGCATCTGCAAGATTTAAAAGTGATGAAGAGTTATATCGATAGTCAGAACATTTAAAGGTTTGTAGTTAAAAGAAAAAATAAAAAGCTGCCAATGATAATGATCACTGGCAGCTTTTGGTTTTTAGAAGACAAGAACTTATAAGATATAAATACTTAGCTTAAACACTAACGCTTGTCATTGCGATCACGAGTATTACGCGCTGCGCGGCTAGCAGGACTAGCGCTACTTTTAGACTTCTCGCTATTGCTGCTAGTACTACTACGATTATCACTACTTTTACGACTGTCAGAGCGACGCGCTTTTAGCGGCTTGTTTTTGATACGCTCTTGCTTGTCTTTTGCCGCACCATGGAGGCCTGTGCCGTAACGTGGACGCAAGCTGACCAAGTCAGTTAAAGTGTTGATATCTTTTTTGTCCAATTCGATATGACGACCTGTACGCAGCTCTTTGGGTAGATCGATACTACCATAGCGCGTCCGCAGTAGACGGCTAACTTTAAGACCTTGCGACTCAAAAAGACGGCGAACTTCACGGTTACGGCCTTCTTTGAGTTGCACATGATACCACTTATTGACGCCTTCCCCGCCGCCCGCTTTGATGTCATCAAACTGCGCCATACCGTCCTCTAACATCACGCCCGAGGTCAGATTGCGAGCGATTTCTGGGGTGACTACACCGAGTATCCGCACCGCATATTCACGCGTGATCTCACTTGAGGGATGCATCAATCGATGTGCCATCTCGCCGTCATTGGTGAATAACAGCAAGCCTGAGGAGTTGATATCCAAGCGACCGACCATGACCCAGCGGTCATGAGTTAGTTTAGGCAAACGCTCAAATACCGTCGGACGACCTTCTGGATCACTAGCTGAGCAAATCTCACCCTCAGGCTTATAGTAAGCGATAACGCGGCGACGCTTTTCGTTCTCGCTTGTGTATTTGATCTGACGACCATCAACGCGGATCTCATCGCCTGGGCTGACGCGATCGCCAATGGTCGCAGGGCCGTTATTGACCGTGACGCGCCCAGACTTAATGACCTCTTCCATCTGACGGCGTGAGCCAAGTCCCATACGGGCTAGTGCTTTTTGTAGTTTTTCATCTTTCATAGTCATTCCTTGAGTCGGTTGGAGCTACATTTCTCAATGTAGTAGGGATAAAATTATCAGCGGCTATTCTACGCTAAATACGCTGGCTATTCTACGCTAAGTACGCAGCCTTAGCGTAAGAGAACAGCAAGTAGATAATGGGACTAAAAATAGTTCACCTATTAATCACCAGTTAATAACAGTATGATATTAATTTGCTTATTCGAATATAATGATAAGCTAGTGTTAAAACTTACTTTTTTATTATCATTTAAAACAAGATTGAACGTTATTCGTTTAATAGCTAACCACTTATGTTATTATGGCTTTGTTTTTTGGAGCTAGTATGAGGGTCGATTTAGCTCATATTATTGTAGCGCGGTTATTATTAAAGTTCTGTTATCGTTTACTTGTTATGGTTTATAAGGGTCTTTTATTATGCTTCAATCCTCTAAGCTACTAGGTGCAACAGGCTTACTGCTTATCAGTTTGCTGTCTGGTTGTGCGACGACAACGATAAATTCAGGATTACAAGCGGGTGATTTGCCACCTGTTGGCAGTTTTACCGCAGACAATGGCTTGCAGTTTAATATTCAGCCGCTTAACCTAGCGACCCTGCCAGCACCAAGAGTGGCACAGCCGAACAATGACATATATCAACTTATAGCGAGCTCCACTAAGAAACAGTATCGTATAGCGTCAGGTGATATCTTAAGTATTAATCTTGCTGGTTATCCAGACATGGCACCAGCCGCTTCAGGTGGCACGAGTCCTGCTGCCTCAGGATATCCTGTAGACCAACAAGGCTTTGTACAGTTTCCACTTATAGGACGTATAAAGGCATCAGGTTTAAGCGTGCCACAGTTCACAGAAAATCTACGTGGTAAGCTACAGCGCTATCTTAAGTTTCCAGATCCGCAGGTTAAAATTGTAAATTACCGCGGCAATAAGTTTTTTATCGATGGTGAAGTCAGACAGCCTGGCGAATTTACTATTGATGATGCACCTGTATCTTTGTATAGTGCAATTTCTTTGGCTGGTGGTGCTACTGCTGCAGGTGATTCGAATAGTATTGTACTTAATCGCAACGGTCGCAACTACAACATTGGCTTGCAAGATTTGCGTCAAATAGGCGCATCAGGCAACCAGATATACTTACAAGATGGTGACTCTGTTCATGTTAATAGCCAAAGCCGCAACCAAGTCTATGTGTTAGGCGAGTTTGGTCAAGTTGCGCCAGTACCAATACTAGAACAAGGATTAAGCTTAGCTCAGGTTTTGGGTGAGTCACAAGGTCTTAACTCCTTTACGGCTAATGCTGCCAAAATATATGTCGTTCGAGATAATCCAGGATATGGGCGTACCAATATCTATTACATAGACATGCAAACTATTACCAACTTTGCCCTTGCCAATCGCTTCGAGATGCAGCCCAATGATATTCTCTATGTTGATCCTACAGGTTTGACGCGTTGGAACCGTGTGCTTAGCTCACTATTACCATCCACTTCTGCTATTAGAAGCCTTTCAAACTTGTAATATATATCTGATAAAATTTAGGTAGTTTTAGTATGGCATTTGAGAATATTTTAGTCGTTTGTGTAGGTAATATTTGTCGTAGTCCTATAGCAGAGGCACTATTAAAAGATCAGTTCCCACAAAAGCATATCGAGTCAGCAGGTCTTGGAGCGCTCGTTGGTAATGCTGTAGATCCAAAATCGCAGCAAGTGATGACGCCATATAACATAGATATGTCAGATCATATTGCAAAGCAGATAGATGAGCATCTAGTCATGAAAGCAGATCTTATCTTTACCATGTCAGACAGTCAGACGAAGTGGATAGAAGAGCGCTGGCCGCATTGCCGCGGCAAGACTTTTAAGATAGGTCATTGGAATGACAAAGATATTGCGGATCCTTATCGCCACGATATCTCTTTGTTTGAGACCGCAAGACAAGATATCATGAGTAGTCTTGAGACTTGGACGGACAAGATCATTTAAATGATACTGACAAATAATTAGCATTCAACTATTAAACCTAAATGATGAACATAAAGTTATGACTTCAGATTCAAAGAACCTATCAAAGCCTGATATGGAAGCCAAGAATGATGTGGATCTATTAGCGCTCGCATTTTCGATACTGCGTGGCTGGAAAACTATTCTATTTTTTGCCTTGTTAGGTCTATTAATAGGTGTCCTATATAGCCGTTATGAAACAACAACCTTTAGATCGGACGCCTTGATTCAAATTGAGTCCGGCTCTAACGGTATAACAGCGCTCGGCGCTAACGTCTCAGATTTGGTATCATCAGAAGCAGGTCCTGCACAGACAGAAGCTGAGCTTATCAAGTCTCGAATGGTACTTACCCCTGTGGTCAACTCGCTTAATCTGTCTATTGCCTTGAGCGATCCTACTGTAGATGCTATAGATAAAATTGTCACCAATCGCTCTTATACACAAGAGAACCTACCCAAAAGCGTACTATTAGCGACTAGCGATGGCAAAGCACAGATCAGCCAATTTGATGTATCAGAAGACTACTTAGATAAATCTTTTACTTTAAGTAGATCAGCGACTGGTTTTATTTTAAGTAATGATTTGGACATTTTTGAGGGAGACTTCGATAAGACGTATCGGTTCAAAGGTACAAAAGGTATTATCGATATCGTTGTTAATGATTTGCCATCTAATGAGCATCCTATTTCGATCACTAAAAGATCCTTACAGAATACAACCGATGCCATTAATGGTGCTTTGACCGTAGCAGAGGTTGGTGGTGATACCGGTATTATTGAGCTGACGATGATTGGGTCAAATCAAGATCAAATCAGCCGTATCTTGCGACAAATTGTATTGTCCTATATGGAACAAAATAATTCGCGCGGTTCAGAGGAAACCACGAGAACACTCGAATTTATCGAAACACAAATACCAGATCTTAAGCAAAAGCTTGAAAACTCTGAGGCAACGTTTAATGAGTTCCGTACCCAGAACAATACGATAGATATTGGTCAAGAAGCACAGTTGCTGTTAGCAGAGAATGCACGTATCGATAGTCAGCTCAGTGAGCTACGACTCAAAAAAGCAGATCTAACGACGTATTATACTGAAGAGCATCCACTAGTCATTCAGATTAATGATCAAATAGCAGAGCTACAGAGTAGAATACAAACGATAGATAGTCGAATAGGGAATTTACCTGAGATTCAAAGAGAGTTTTTGCAACTTTCAGAAGACGTCAGTATCAATAGGGAGATTTACTTAAACCTACTCAAAAACTATCAGCAGCTTAAGATAGCAAAAGCGGGTCAAGTAGGTTTTGCACGTATTATTGATCTACCTATCAACACCTATCGTGCTATTGCGCCTAAGCAATCTTTAATCATATTTATAGCGGCGTTAACAGGATTATTGCTTGGCATTATGGCTGTAATACTGAAAAATATGCTACGAAACGTTGTCAAAGATCCCGAGCGCCTTGAGTCGAGAACGGGCGTACCAGTCGTCGCGACTGTTCCGCGCTCACCGTTACTGACTCGATTAAACAAAGGCAGTAAGTCACCTAGCCGTCTGTTAGCACATACAGATAGCAATAGCTTAAGCTACGAAGCTATTAAGAGTCTGAGAACCAGCCTAATGTTTGGTATGCCAAAAGAGGGTAGAGCAGGTCAGCGTGCAAAGGTAATCTTGATCACGGGTGAGAGTCCTGGAGTCGGTAAGTCTTTTATCTCATCTAACTTATCTGAAGTGTTCGCACAACTGAACAAAAAAGTATTGATTATCGATGCAGACATGCGCTTGGGCGAGCTGCACAAAGTATTCAATATGAGTCAAGACAATGGCCTCGCAGATTACTTCCAGCAAGATAGCCATGCACTAGTAGATATCGTTCATCCTACGACATTGGATAATGTAGACTTTATACCCAGAGGTAAGCAGCCCCATAATCCTGCTTCGCTACTATCTAGTGACAAATTCAGTGCGCTAATGACTGAGCTTAATGCACACTATGACTATATTGTTATAGACTCGCCGCCAGTACTAGCAGCTTCAGATGCTATGATTATATCGCAATACGCGGATAAAGTGCTGATGGTCACTAGATACGATCAGTCTATAGAGGGGCAATTGGTTTATGCGGTCAAACAAATGAACAAGGCTAATGTTCAGGTAGATGGTATCGTCCTCAATGATGTCAAACAAGGGCTTATGAGCAAATATAGTTATCATTACAACTATGCTTATGGTAATGATAAATAAAGCTTACCAAGCAAGCATTCGCCATAAAATAAATCGATATTTAATATATACTCACATTAGTTGAGTATGCGTTGATGTCTTGTTATTTATATTCTATTAAAATTAGTCTAAGGAAAGTTATGTTCGATACCAATAACCTAAAAATAGCAGTCATTGGTCTTGGCTATGTTGGCTTGCCATTAGCCGTTGAATTTGGTAAGCAGCATTCGGTGATTGGCTTCGACATCAATGCAAGTCGTATTGCATCATTACAGGCAGGGACAGATCATACCTTGGAAGTTAGTAAAGAAGAGCTCTCTCAAGCAAAGCATCTAAGCTATAGCTCAGACATTCAAGCATTAAAAGACTGTAACTTCTTTATCGTAACGGTACCAACTCCTATTGATGACTATAAACAGCCTGATCTCACACCTTTGATTAAGGCATCAGAGGCTATCGGTGGCTTGCTCAAGTCTGACGATATCGTCGTCTATGAGTCAACGGTCTATCCTGGCGCAACCGAAGAGGTCTGTATACCTGTACTAGAAAAGGTATCAGGACTGACATTCAATCAGGACTTTTATGCAGGCTATAGTCCAGAGCGTATCAACCCAGGTGATAAAGAACATCGAGTGACCAATATCCTCAAGGTAACCGCAGGCTCAACGCCACAAGTTGCTGATTTCGTCGATGAGGTATATAACTTAATTATTACCGCAGGCACTCATAAAGCGCCCAGTATCAAAGTAGCAGAAGCTGCCAAGGTGATCGAAAACACCCAAAGAGATGTCAATATTGCTCTGATTAATGAGCTAGCGGTTATCTTTAATAAGATGAATATCGATACCGAGGCTGTGCTGACTGCCGCAGGTACGAAATGGAACTTTTTACCCTTTCGTCCAGGTCTAGTAGGTGGTCACTGTATCGGTGTTGACCCTTATTACCTCACTCATAAGGCGCAAGCTATCGGCTATAATCCTGAGATTATACTAGCGGGTCGTCGTCTGAACGATAGTATGGGCGAGTACGTCGTCACGCAACTGGTCAAGACTATGATCAAAAAGCGCATTCAGGTCGAAGGCGCAAGAGTGCTCATATTAGGACTAAGTTTCAAAGAGAACTGTCCTGATGTACGTAATACCAAAGTAATAGATATCGTGCATGAGCTAGAAGAGTACAATATCGAAGTGGATGTCTATGATCCGTGGATAGACAGCAGCGAGGCTGAGCGCGAGTATAATATTACACCAGTTAGCGAACCATTAGCCAATCAGTATGATGGCATCATCCTGGCGGTTGCCCATCATCAATTCATTGACATGGATATAGAAAGCATACGCGCATTGGGCAAAGACGATCACGTACTCTATGATCTCAAATACGTGTTTAATAGAGATAAAACAGACATCCGATTATAAACACTTCAAGTAATAGAGAGTATCATGACAACCACATATGACATCATCAAAGATAAATTGAGAAACGAGCCGAGGACATGGCTTATTACAGGGGTAGCGGGTTTTATCGGCTCTAATTTGCTTGAGACACTATTATTGCTTGATCAAACAGTGGTGGGGTTAGACAATTTTGCCACAGGCTTTCAGCATAATTTGGATGAAGTAAAAAGTTTAGTAAGTGTTGATCAGTGGGAAAGATTTACGTTTATAGAAGGTGATATTCGTCAGTTAACTGATTGTTCGAAAGCATGTCAAGGCGTTGATTACGTGCTGCACCAAGCAGCGCTAGGCTCAGTACCGCGCTCTATCGCTGATCCTATCACGACCAATGAGACTAATATCTCAGGATACCTAAATATGCTAGTTGCCGCCCGCGATGCCCAGGTGACCAGCTTTACTTATGCCGCTAGTAGCTCAACTTATGGCGATCATCCTGCGTTGCCAAAGGTAGAAGATGCTATCGGTAATCCGCTGTCTCCATATGCGGTAACTAAGTATGTCAACGAGATATATGCTGATGTATTCGCTCGCACTTATGGCTTCCAGACGATTGGTTTACGCTATTTCAATATCTTTGGCAAGCGTCAAACACCAGATGGCGCGTATGCTGCGGTCATTCCGAAGTGGACATCGGCGATGATTACTGGAGATACGGTCTATATCAATGGTGATGGCGATACCAGTCGCGATTTTAACTTTATCGAAAACGCGGTACAGGCCAATATCTTGGCCGCAACTGCCAACGATAATGCCAAAAACGAAGTCTATAACGTCGCTGTTGGAGGTCGTACGACACTTAATACGCTATACGTGGCTCTAAAAGAAAACCTATCGGCAAACGGGGTGGACTACGCGCAAGAGGCTGTATATCGCGACTTCCGAGAGGGAGATGTACGTCATAGTCAGGCAGATATTAGCAAGATACAAAACGCACTTGGCTATGCACCGCAGTTCAACATTACGCAGGGTATAGAAAAAGCGATGCCTTGGTATGTACAAACCATACAATAATTCTACTATTACTATAAGCACAAATATTGATAACACTGGAAGTTTAATTGTTAAATGCCAAAAAAATAAAGTCTGCAACTGCGTGGTCACTGATTGAAACACTAGTTACAATGGGATTAGGCGTATTCTCAATAATCTTCTTAGCTAAAATACTTACACCTGAAGATTATGGAAAAATTGCCACTGCTCAATTCATATCAGGTTTTGTACAAATAATTTTAAGCTTAGGGTTAAATGAAGTTGTAATACAAAGAAAGCAATTGAACGATAATGAAGTTCAAACGTTCTGGACTGCAACAATTGGAATGTCTATATTTTCATTATTAGTCTGTCTAATTATTAGTTTGGTTCTTTACATGAATAATCAAGCTATTATTTCAAAGGTATTAATCTATGAAGGTATTAGTACCTCATTGATATTGTTGTCCATAGTTCCAACTGCATTATTAATGCGTAATTTAGAACTTAAGATATTTGCTTATAGAACTATAATTTCAAGAGTTACTTTCTTTATTTTTGCTATACCATTGGCTTATTCTAATTATGGCTTATGGAGTATAGTATATGCAAACATAGTACAGTCGTTTGTTTCATTTCTATTGTTGTATTTTGCAACAAAAAGCTTAATACCGAAAAAACTATCTTTTGATAAGAAATTTTTCTTAGATTCTATAAATTTTGGTTTTTACGTTATGATAGAAAAACTACTGTGGAGCTTCTTGACTAGAGTCTTAGGTATCTTAATTACAATTTTTCATGGTCCTACAGCTCTAGGGTTGTATCACATGGCGACTAAACTAACAGATACAGCATTGAATATATTAAATGCTGCAGTAACAAGAATTTCACTGCCGATTTTTTCTTCAGTTCAGGACAATAAAGATAAGTTACTATTCGCATTTCAATCTTCTACTTATTATTTTAACTTACTATCTGTTCCGATGTTTTTAGGAATGGCATTAACAGCAGGTTATTGGATACCGTTAATTTTAGGTGAGAAATGGAATGATATTATTCCACTCTTGCAAATAATATCAGTAATGTATGCAATAATGTATAGTCGTATGTTCGTTGGAATAGCCATCAAGGCTTTAGGAAGGTCTAAAGATTTTTTATATTTATCGCTTATAGCAGCTATTGTTACTGTGATTGCTCTTGTTCTAACTAAAAACTATAGCCTTACTACAGCTTTATTAGCTCTAGCTATACCTAGGATAATAATCACTATCCCTTTAGGTATATATTTAATGAAAAATATATGTGATTTTTCTATAACTGAACAGCTGATCCCATTAAAGATTCCGATTATATTGGGTATGCTTGTTACGATAACTGTGTTGTTAGTACAGACTATCTATCAAGAAAGTTTATTAATAAGTTTAAGTTTACAAGTATGTATAAGTACCTTCTTATTTCTCGTCATTATATTAATATTATTTAAAAAAAATCATTTAAAATGGAGATGATTACTTGATGGGTATGTATGATTTGAAAGCCAAATTATTAAAAATACTAGATTTTATTGAGGATAAAGAGGATATAGTTTTTGTAGACTATCCTTTACATCATAACGTGGGTGATTTATTAATCTTACTTGGAACAATAAAATTTTTTAAGAATAATTCACTTAATGTAAAAGCTCATTTGTCAACTTATAACACAGATATTAAATTATTAAAAAAACAAATAACGCCTAAAACGACTATTCTCTGCCATGGAGGAGGAAACTTTGGTGATATCTATCCTACTCATCAAAAGTTACGAGAAGATATAGTAGAACATTTTCCAAAAAACAAAATCATTATTCTGCCACAAACTGCTTTTTTTGAAGATAATAAGAGTGAGGAGCTCTCGAAGAAAATATTTAGAGCACATAATAATGTAATTATGTTTGCTCGAGACGAGATAACTTATAACATTTTTAAAGAGTTTTCAAGTAATGCTTATCTAATGCCAGATATGGCACACGAGCTCTATGGTGAGTTACCTAAGTCAAAAAAGAAGAAGTCTGTCTTATACTTTCTTCGTGATGATGTCGAAAAAAACCCTATGCAATTAAAATTGCAGGAAAAAATAAAAGGTCATGACTGTGTCGACTGGAGCGATTTACTAACCAAAAAAGATCATAGAGTAGCATATGCGATTCATAAAATGATTAGATTAAATAAGTATCTGAGATCTAGTAAAATAGATAAAACAATCTTCAAATTATGGAATAGTCATTCACAACTTTTAGCCTTTAGGATGTCGAAGAGGTTTTCAAGTTATGAAAAAATAGTAACCTCACGTTTGCATGGACATATTCTGTCTTGTTTAGTTGATGTTCCATCTTCTATTATCGATAACAGTTATGGTAAGAATACTTCATACTATGATTTATGGACAAAGGACTTAGAAATAACATCGGTTTGGGATGAGTAATATGATACATATCTATATAGTTTCGTTGAAGCAAGATATTAAGAAGAGAGAAAGTATTAGTAAGACTTTAAAAGATTTTGATCTTGAGTTTAGTTTTGTAGATGCTATCTACGGAAAGGAATTATCTGAAAACGCATTGGATTCAATTAGATCCAAAAGTGTTGGTACTATTATTAGCAGAGGTTTCGCTGCAATACCGGGTGAAATTGGTTGCACTTTAAGCCATATTAAGGCTTATCAGCAATTGCTAAGCGATCAACGAGAGTGGGCATGTATTTTGGAAGACGATGTTATTCTCGACAAGAGGTTCAAGGTTTTCATTAATACTTTTAAAAGCGATAATATAAATCCAAAAGACCTTCACTTGATGGGTGGTCAATCCTATCCATTAAATAAATATATTATTAGAAGTAGAAAGAACAACAAATATATAGGAGAACAAAAATTTTACAAGACCATTAGAAGTCAGTATTTAGTATATAGAACATGTTGTTATCTTATAAGTTCTGAAATGGCTAATGAATTGATAAGTCTATCAAAAGCAAAGTTCATTCTTGCGGATGACTGGGGTTACTTGAAAAAAAATAAGTATATTAATAGAATATATTTATCTGACTTTGTAGAGCATCCATTAGACTTATCCACAAGTCATTTGCAGAAAGGTAGAGAACAAGAAAGATTACCAAAGAAAACCAGCTACGCTTATAATGTAAAGGGTTTTCTGAAGCGAAACATTAGGTATCGAACATTAAAAATTTATTCATATATAGAAAAAAAAGATAAAAAATAGAAATTTTTTACCGACTGTTAAGTTGAAAGATATATGATTTAATTATTTGAAGTAAAACTATTATTTTCTAGTGTGGCATGACATACAGGTTATAGTTAAGGACAAAAATTTTATGAGTCTTCTTAAACAAAAAGCATATGCTTTGGTATTCTGGCGCACTCCAGTCGGAGAGGTCTTGAGCAAGACCTATGACACTTATTATCATCTAAAATTTGGTTTTAATAATAATAAGCTTCCTGATAAAGCCAATTTAGAATTCTATCTAACTAAACAATATCATATAGTCGAGAAAGGTCTTGCTTTACCTAATCCTAGACCAGGTTTTGGAGCTGAAAAAATTAAGTTGCTATTAGATAAAGGTAATTTATACATACAAAAGTATGGTACCTCGCAGCTTACCTCTTCAATCGCACAATGCTTAGTAGACTATTTGGCTTTTAACGACCGTATCGATCATACTATAGATGCCGAAATTAGAAAAAATATAGACGATTTTGTTGAGAAGGACGATTTAAGATACAAAGGTGGAGCAAAGCAAGTTACAAGAGATAGTGTCAAAAGCCTAGCTAATAAGCCTTTCAATGAGTTTGTTAAAAGTAGATTTAGCATTAGAGATTTTTCAGATATTGATGTTCCTATTGATACGGTTGAAAAGTCAATTGATTTGGCTAAGTTTGCTCCCTCAGTATGCAATAGACAGTCTTGGCAAGTGCATTACTATAATGACAAAGCTCTTATGAAAGAGCTACTCACTATTCAAAACGGTAATGGGGGTTTTACAGACTGTATCAATGGCTTAATGGTTATTACTGGTGATATTAAAGGCTTTACTAAGTACGAAAGCAATCAGCTATTTGTAGATGGAGGGCTTTTTTCGATGAATATTATGCTGGCCTTGCACTATTATAATATAGGCTCTTGTCCTCTTAATACCTGTGTTCCTTTCGTTGTTGAAAATAAGATCAAGACATTAGCTGGTATACCAAAAAATGAGCGATTGGTCATGATGCTGGCCGTTGGTAATTTAAAGGAAGAGTTTAGAGTAGCAGTCTCTGAACGTAGGTCTACTGATAATATTTTAAGCGTTCATTAATTGGGTTTTATATGAAGATTAAAACAATAACCTGCCATCAGGTATATAACTATGGTGCTAGTTTGCAAGAGTTAGCTCTTGTAGAGTTTTTGAAAATGAATGGTCACGAGGCAGAAAGCATAGCGTATAAGCCAAGTTATTTAGCTGACGTCCATAATTTATTTTCGTGTTTAAGCCCAAGGTGGAATAAGAACCTCTTAACCAAATGTGCTTATATTTCATTGAAGTTACCGCAGCGCATCAAGTTATTAAAAAGAAAAAGGATTTTCAATACATTTGAAAAAATGTATATTTCTATAACCCCTAAAAGCTATAAAAATAACGAACAGTTAAAAAAAATAAGAAAAGATGCTGATATCTTTATTTGTGGTAGTGATCAGATTTGGAATCCACTATTTCCAAATGGTAAAGACCCCGCTTTTTATTTGGATTTTGCTCAAGGTAGTGAGGCTGTAAAAGTTTCTTACGCAGCTAGCTTTGCGACTGACGCTATTCCTATAGAAAATGTTAGCTTTGTCAAAGAACAGGTGTCGAAATTAGACTTTGTCTCCGTGAGAGAAACATCAGGAAAAAGAATTCTAAATGACCTAGGTTTTGATGAAGTAGAACAAGTATTAGATCCTGTTTTTTTACTTACTGAGCAAAAATGGAATAGCTATGTAGTAGAGAAATTAGAGAATAAAAAATACATCTTGATCTACGATTTTGATAATAATACACATATCAAAACTATAGCCAAGAAACTAGCAAAGCGACATGGACTTTTGCTCATTGGTGTTAATGCAAATTTAAAATATGTTGACAAAAACTACTATTTACAAGGGCCTGCTGAGTTTCTTGGGTTAGTAAAAAATGCAGAACTAATACTGACAACGTCTTTTCATGCTCTAGCATTTGGATTGATATTTAAGAGACGTTTAGGTGTGTTTAATCGTAATATTGGTATCAATACTCGTATGAGAGATTTGTTAGAATTAATTGGTCTATCTGATCACTTGTTGGATAGCTCTAAAAACGTTAGTCTGTCTCATTTTGATATTGATTACCAAATTATTGATAAAGAAATAGATAAACATATACAGCGTTCGCAGAATTTTTTAGTTAATAGTATTAACTCAAAATTTAATATTGGTAAATGATATGGATATTCTTTTTTCTGTCATTATCCCTCTTTATAATAAAGCGGACTATATATTCTCAACTTTAGAGAGTGTATTAGCTCAAACATGTAAAAATTTTGAAGTAATAGTCGTAGACGATGGCTCAAATGATGCTAGCTTAGCAGTAGTCCAAAAAATTACCGATCCACGCTTACAAGTTATTTCGCAGAATAATTCGGGAGTGTCTGCTGCAAGAAACAAGGGTATAGCAATAGCTAAAGCAAAATGGGTTGCGTTTTTAGATGCTGATGATATTTGGCTTCCTAATCATTTAGAGACTTTGTTAGAAGTGAGCAAAAATCATCCTGAAGCTGAAATGATAGCTACTGGTCATAAAGCTCTCAAGAGAGAAGCTATTAACGGTAGTTTAAATCATGAAGAAGAATCTGAGATTAAGTTAATAAACTACTTCTTGGAATCACAAGTCAATATTAGCATTCTAAACTCATCATGTACTGCTATAAAAAGAGAGTTTTTTGACAGCAATAAGGGTTTTAAGGATTACAAACGCGGGGAAGACCTAGAGCTTTGGGCACGAGTTGCACTCAATTATCCTGTAGCTATATCGACTACGATTACTAGTATCTATGTACAAGACACTGGCGGTGCTATGGATACTGGTCACTGGTCCAAAGACAAGCCAAATTCCATTGATGCTATAAAACTAGAAGATGTTAGTCCATCCTCTGCTTTTTTATACGATAATCTACCGAACCATTATTCACCTGATATCGTTGACTATATCAATGCACGAGTAATGAGTCATATAAGAGCGAACTGTATTAGAAAAGATGCCGCAAC
This sequence comes from Psychrobacter sp. T6-4, assembly GCF_052258425.1. Taxonomy (NCBI): domain Bacteria; kingdom Pseudomonadati; phylum Pseudomonadota; class Gammaproteobacteria; order Moraxellales; family Moraxellaceae; genus Psychrobacter; species Psychrobacter sp. T6-4. Next base: position 84,286 of record NZ_JBQQEZ010000012.1, on the reverse strand, counting down.
AGCGAAAAAAATATCATCTTTTCTAATAAAACCATTGCGTTACAGAAAACCAAGTGAACGGTTTTACAGGCATGTGCTATTACTACCTTCTTCATCTATAAACTCTATTTTTAATTGTCGTAAGAAAGTTACAAGCTTATTAAAAACTAATCCATTGTATAAAACCTTTGTGAGAAATAGGTCTTAATAATAATTAATATGTACAATACGAGTATGAAGTTATGCAAAAAAAAATAGATGTATGTATTTATTCCTCCAGTGAAAAAATTTGGGGCGGTGGTCAGATTTATATAGAGAATTTATGTCGTTACATGAATGATAAAGGGATCGCTACTTCAATCTTAACTTCAGAACCAGATACATTTACTTGCCCTACAATCAAGATAAATTCAGTCGCTTCCAAATCCAAACGATTGTCAAGCTCCTTAACGCTTACAAAGCAACTCAAACGTGCTGGAGTTAAGGTTATTGTACTCAATGACCTAGGTTCCCTATGGCTTGCTCCAATGTTCAAGTTGCAAGGATTCAAAGTGGTTTCTCTCTTACATTTATATCTACAGAAAAAAAATGCCGCTGGATTGGGTCATAGTGATATTGAGTATCGTTTATTAAGATTCTCAAGTCATTTCTGCGATAAGATATTTAGTGTAAACAAAGAAAACTTAGCTACTTTTCCAGTCGAAGTTGATTTTGTAGGTAACTGTATATCACCTTGGTTTTTTGGTAAATCTGAAGCAGTAAAGAAGTATGATTTAGGCATTATATCTAGGCTATCTCAGGAAAAGAATATTCCTCTCTTTATTGATTTAATTAAATGCCTTAATGCTCGAAGCGACGAACCAATCAAAGCACTTATCTTGGGACGCGGTGAAGAAAAAGATAATATTGTTAAGGCTATCAAACTCGCCGGTCTAGAAGGCAGTATAGAGTTACAAGACTGGGCTGATAGGAATGAGTTACCAACTATATACGATAGTATCAAATGTTTTGCTATTACTAGTCATCATGAAGGATTTGCGACTACGCTACTTGAGGCACACGCACGAGGTGTACCTGCTATTACAACCGAAAGTGCTGGATTCTGTGCTGAGTTTGTAGAGGGTTTCGGTTCTACAACTGGCATCTCTTTTGTTCCTGAAGATGTAGACTCTATAGAGTTTCAACAAAACGTACTTTCATTAATTGATCATGCGGACGATTATTATGATGCCTGTATTGATAAGGCTAAGATATTTAGTGAGGATAAAGTACTAGGCAAAATTAGTGCAGGGGTTGAGGCTTTAGTAAACGAAAGTAGCAAGTAAGATCTTACAATTTATATCTTAGTTCAATAACTATTATTTATGATAATTAATCCTATATGACTTTGGGCGTGGTTATTAACAGATTCGAAATTAATAATAACAAAAACATATTTATTAATATAATTAAGGCTGGTTATGAAAGTCATACATCTAATACCTAGTGATGGGCTTGGCGGAGTTGAACAAGCTGCACGCTCGATAGAGCCTACTGACAAATTGAACATAGAGGTTGCGTTTATAAGTGGAGAGTCTTTATCTAATCAACCTTATATGAGAACTATTGATAAAAGTAGTAAGCTGAACTCTCTTAGGTTTTATAAATCTGGCTTTAATTATCTTTTAGATCAAAAACCTGACTTACTTGTTTGCTCTCTGTGGCGCACTAGCATTATAGGTATAGCCTATTCTATTTATAGACGAGCATTCAGTAATAAGAAACTAAAGTTGGTTGTTTTTATACATGCTGATAAATTTGCTCATCGTATTGATAAGATAGTTACTAGTACTGCTATATTTTTAGCAGATGAAGTATGGTGTGATTCTCAAGCTAGTAAAGATGGTATATTTCCAAGTAATAAAAATAGTAGTAAAACAAAGGTGATCTCTTTTTTCACTGGTCTGAGTGAGCAGGTTTTGTCTAACGATAGAAAAAATAATTTTGTTTTTTGGGGAAGACTTGCTAAGCAAAAGAGGTTAGATAAAGCTATTTGTTTTTTTGAGAGTATAAATAAGCATGTCCCTGAAGCGATGTTTTATATCTTTGGTCCAGATCGTGGAGAGCTAGATGGTCTACAAGATTTGGTAAAAAAATTAAGGCTAGAAAACAATGTTCTCTTTATGGGTGAAAAAGTACCTAACCATTATCCTGAAGAAGCTCTAAGCTCCAAATTTTTTATAAATACATCAAGTCATGAAGGAATGGCTATCGCTGTTACTGAGGCGATGCAACTTGGACTAGTACCTATTGTCACTCCTGTGGGAGAGATAGCAAATTATTGCATTGACGGTTCGAATTCCATCCATTATAAAGATGGGGGTCATGTTCTTGAAAATGTTTTAAATGCTATTAGTGACCGAAAAACCTATGAGAGATTGAGTGGTAATGCCCATAGTTACTGGAATCAAAAAGTAGATTACTCAACTGATTTTAACCAAAACTGTCTAAGAATTCTTTCTATTCAATAAAGAACGTCTTATCAGTAAAGAGTATTAATGTTCTAGTCTAGTTAAATCCTTTAATCGATCTTAAGAGTATCAGGGTTGCGTAAAGTATCGTAGACCGATTGGTTCGAATTCTACTGACAAAACAACTTATTATATATCCCATACAAAATCATATGTAGTTATAAATATGGAACTAACAGGTATTTAGTATGTCTTTAAAAGAAGATCTGGGGCGTTATAGTCCACATTTGGTACAGAATTTAGCTATCAGTGTTTTCAACACCTACCAGTATAGAGTCAGACACGGGGGCAACTACCAGAAGTATCGAGACTATTTTGCAAAGTTTTCGAATGCTTCATTATCTGAAATTGAATCAGAGCAACGCAATCGATTAGGAAATTTCTTAGACAAAAGTGTCATAAATTCTAAGTGGTATAGCAAATATAAGGACTACCAGTCTTTGGAAGATTTTCCACTATTATACAAAAAAGATATTATTGAAAACTTAGGTGCGATTGCTAGCATAAAAGAAAAAGATGCTGTCGTAAACTTTACAGGCGGCACTACAGGTGCCTCTATGAAAGTGCTTTACACTAAAGACAACGTTCAAGAACGTAATGCACTATTAGATCATTTTAGAGCACAATATGGATATAAGCTAGGCAAAAAGTGTGCTTGGTTCAGTGGCAAAAATATAATCACTGAGAAAGATCTTAAGAAAGGAATTTGTCACAAAGACGACTATGTCAATCGCATACGTTTTTTTTCGACGTTCCATATTACCGATACTAATTTCGATGTGTATTGGAAAGCATTTTGTAAGTTTGCTCCTGAGTTTATAGTGGGCTTTCCCTCTAGTGTTTACGAGCTATGCGCAATGGCTGCAAACCGAGATTTGAAGCTCGAGAACAAAGTGAAAGCTTTTTTTCCGACTGCTGAGACGATACTTCCTGTCCACCGAGAGGTCATCCAGTCCGTTTTAGGATGCAAGGTTGCCGATCAGTATGCATCCTCAGAAGGGGCACCATTTATTTTAGAGTGCACAGAAGGTAGTCTTCATATTCATCCACTGACCGGGATATTTGAAGTGGTTGATGAGAATTTGCAACCAGCTCAAGAAGGCGAGATTTTAGTTACTTCTTTTGCAACTGAAGGTACACCACTGATTCGCTATCGAATCGGAGATCGTATTGAACTTGCTTCAAAAGAGCATAAGTGTTCTTGTGGTTCTGTATTTCCAGTAGTCAAAGCTATAGAAGGACGTTCTACAGATTACATCTCAACCCCTACGAATGGTAAAATTAACTACGTTAATATCACTAATAGCACTAAAGGTGTTGCAGGTATCATTCAGTTTCAAGTGGTTCAAAACGAGTTGGAGAGAGTGGAAGTCATGGTTGTTGGCAATAAATACTTCGACAAAAAACAACAAGAAAAGTTTCATCACGCGCTATCCGAGCGATTTGGTAAGGATATGCTGATCAATATAAAAGTGGTTGACAGTATTCCTAAAGAGAAGAGTGGTAAATTCAGAGTCGTTAAAAACAATATTAAACCATAGAGATAGTTAGATGTCAGACATGAGTTGGATTTATAGCTATGGTTTTCTAGGCACTAGGTTGTTTGAACTTCCTAGCTTGTTAACGTGCATGTTACTAATATTTATACTCGGATATAAATTTAAAATTTCACCAAAATATCAAGCTATATTGACTCTACACTGCTTTCTACCCTTTGTCTTAAATGATGTCTTATTTAATGCATCGTACATGCCTGATCAATTTCAATACCTGCGTTCTGTTAATGATTTGAGGAATGGAGAGCTAGGGTTTATAGAAGCCTTAACAAGCACTGGTAACGTCAAACAGGCTAGTGTGTTCTTCGCACTAATGCCATTTCCTACTCCCGTATCCCCCATAAGCTTAGGGTTTTATAATACTTTTTTATATATTATCCTGTTCTTTGTATTATATGTGAAAAGAGTCTTTACTAACGTATCTATATGGTTTTACTTACTATTTCCCAGTGCAGCGCTTTATACAGCATTAAGTTTGAGAGAAACTTTAATTTTCTTTTTTATGACACTTACTATAATCTATGCTCGCGAATCTAAAATTTTTAAAAGTGCTCTTTTTGTCATACCCATATACCTAATAAAGTTTCAAAACTTCTTCATCTTGGGTCCTATCGTTCTAATATATTTCATATTCAACGTAGCCAGAAAAGGTATGAGTTTGGCTAAAGCATTGATGATTGGTGTTATTAGTTTAGTTGGTCTGTTGCTCTCCGCTCCTATTGCTATCCCGCTAGTCAACAAATTCAGAGTAGCTATGTTTGTAGAAGATGGTGGTGACAGAGACGACATTAATCTGATTACTGGCGCAGGTGACTTTGTATTTCAGGGTTTAACATCAGCGTTGTATTTCTTAGCTAAGCCGTTACCATGGGAAGCTGGCGGTGCTCTTCAATTAGTACAATCATTAGAGAACCTAGCAGTATTAGCTGTTTTGTTTTTGATTACTCGTCAAGCATGGAAACTTCGACCTGATAAGCTTGCTTTTTGGCTGCTATTCATGGCGCTATCTATGTCCGTATATGGTTTGGTTGTATTCAACTATGGCACTGCGGTACGCTATCGCTATCCATTCGTTGTTATTTATGTTTTGTTTGTCTGTGCAGATTGTAATATCACAAGATTAAGAAGTGATAAAAGAACAAAACATCATACCCAGCCTATGCCTAAGAGCTTGGACTAAATTAGACCGTTTGCTTAATAAACTCTCCTCATTTATCTCTCAATATACTGTGTGCTACTTATGAAATTTCTGATATGTGCAAACTACCTACCACACGTTCTAAACTTTCGAGGTAAGCTGCTAGAGGCCATAGCCAAACTAGGTTATGAAGTACATATCATAGCGCCTGATCTAAAGTCACATACCAAAGATTATGATACCTTATCAGATTTAGGATATGTCCTACACCAAGTCCCTATGCAGCGTACAGGGACTAACCCTATATCAGATACCAAGACCCTAATAGCGATATATCGACTACTACGCAATATAGAGCCTGATTATATGTTGTCTTATACCATCAAGCCGATTATTTATGGCACCCTAGCGGCATGGCTGGCAAAAGTGCCTAAGCGCTTCATTCTATTATCGGGCCTTGGCTATACATTTCAGGAGGTTGAAGAGTCTGGCAGACGCAGTGGCTTTCAAAAGCTCGTCCATGGTCTATATCAGCAGGCTTTGTCCAAATCGACCAAAGTGTTTTTTCAAAACCCTGACGATCTCAATTTATTCAAAACCCTCAATTTGCTTGGTGAAAATACACCTGCTATCGTCGTCAATGGCTCAGGGGTAGACGTCGCAGATTTTAGCGTACTGCCGTTTCCTCAAGATGACGCAGGACAGATTAAACCTTCTTTTTTATTGATTGCTAGACTCCTTAAAGACAAAGGAGTCGTCGAGTACGTCGAGGCTGCCAAAATAATTAAGCAGCAATATCCCGCAGCTGAGTTTCATCTCGTAGGCTGGATAGATGAGAACCCAGCCGCCATTGATCAAGCGCAGTTAGATGAATGGGTAGAGACTGGTATTGTTAATTATTGGGGTAAGCTTGACGATGTACGACCTGCTATCGCTGCCAGCTCTATTTACGTATTACCTTCTTATAGGGAAGGCACGTCGCGCTCGGTCTTAGAAGCCATGGCTATGGGTCGCCCTATTATCACTACTGATGCACCCGGTTGCCGCGAGACCGTAGTAGAAGGCAGCAACGGTTATCTAGTACCTGTAAAATCAGTTGGTGAGTTGGCTGAAGCTATGGAGAAGCTAATCATCAGTCCTGATCTGATTACTACTATGGGACAGGCCTCTCGTAAACTCACAGAAGACAAGTTTGAGGTTCATAAGGTCAATCAGGTCATGACAAATGAGATGGGACTGAATCGCTAAGAGCGTATATACTTATGCAAACCCTTGATTCTAATTGACTATTTATAAGCCTTTTATTTTTGTAGTATTTAGCTTATTTAAAATACTTATCAATTGTATGGTCTTTTAAGCTATAATTGCCCGATTTTTCCTTACTCTATATTTAAGACTGTCACTATGTTCAATAAGAAGATACTAACGTATTTACGATTTTTGCCTGTCCAGCTTCTTATTGGCTTAGTCGTTTGTACTTGGATTCCGTATTTGTTCTTTGATTGGCAGTACTCCATATTCGGTATTGCTAAACAGACTACTTTTAGTGTCTTTATCAGTACTATGCTCACCGTATCGACTATATTTACCCTAAACCTGATACGCCGCTTCCCTGGTATTAATTCTAGCTTATACATACTACCGGTGTTCTTTTTTTGGTTTATCGTTATCGTAGTGGTATCTGGTCTGACCTATCTACCTTTTTCTATTGCTTATTACTGTATAAGTAGTCTTTGCTTACTTAGCTTTTTATTTATAGTTAATATTATCAATCGTCATAATACGATTCAGACACTAGCCTATATCCCTGTAGGTCGCGCTATAGATATGCCAGAGCAGGTACCAACAGCACAGTGGCTAAAACTTGATAGCACTAACCTCGACCAAGAGGTCAATGGTATTGTCACTGATCTGCATAGCTATGACTTGACCGACGAGTGGGAAGAGTTCATCGCTAATAAAACTCTAGAAGGCATTCCGGTATATCATCATCGCAATATACGCGAATCTTTGACAGGTAGAGTCAAGATTAATCACCTGTACGAGAATGAACTGGGTTCTCTTTTGCCTTCTGGCAATTATATGATGGTCAAATACTGCCTTGATGTGTTGATAATTTTGCTATTATTACCGATGACTCTCATTATTTGTGTATTGACAGCACTAGCTATCAAGCGTGAAGATGGCGGTAAGGTGTTTTATGTACAATCAAGAGTAGGCTATCGTGGCAAGACTATAAAGGTTTACAAATTTCGTAGCATGCGCGAGCAGGCGAAAGAAGTTTTGACAGTTGATAATGATGATAGAATCACCAAAGTAGGCAAGTTCATTCGTAAAACGAGAGTCGATGAGTTGCCTCAGTTTCTTAACGTCATCAAAGGCGAGCTGAGCCTGATCGGACCTAGAGCAGAGTTTATTGATTTTGCGGTCAAGCTCGAACAGCAAGTACCATTTTTTAATTATCGTCATATTGTCAAGCCAGGTATATCGGGTTGGGCACAGGTCAATCAAGGTTATGCAACTGGTGCTGAGGAGACTCAGTTAAAGATTGAATACGATTTTTACTACATTAAGCATATTTCCTTTACCTTAGATTTGCTGATTTTCTTTAGAACGATTCATACTACCCTTACTGGATTTGGGTCACGCTAACATTAATGAAATCAAGACGTTACAGCAAGACTCTGCGTCCAACACTACAAACCAAGAGTAAACCATTATGACCATACATTTGCTTCGCCGTCGTCTGAATACTTTGGGTATTGTCAGTATAGGGTTAAGCGTAGGCTTGATGAGTACGATCGCTAACGCCCAAAACCTGCATATGAATGATCTGCGATTAAAAGCAGAAATTGACTGGCTAAACGCGCAGGGCGTCACTCAAATAAGTACCAGTACGTGGCCTCTGACAGCGAATGAGATCAGCCGCGGTATTAGTACAGCCAATGCCCAGAGTCAGGCGCAGCAGCAAGTGCTCCAGTCAGTACAGACTAGATTGAGTAATAACCGTGAGTCTGTGGTTCAAGCCTTTGGAGAGCTCAGTCTACAAACGGATCGTCAGCAACTGCCGCAAACCTTTGCAGATGACAAGCTCGCTGGGCAACAAGTGATGGTTGGAGTAGCGCTAACTGAAAGAGACTGGGAAGCCAACCTACAAGCTACTGTGAAGAATGATGAGCTTATTGATGATGATTCAGATGTCAGCTTTGAGGGCTCATATCTCGCTGGTAACTATGCCAATCAGTGGCTAATCGCGGGTAAGATACCGGCTTGGTGGGGTCCGGGTCATGATGGTAGCCTCATCCGCGGGGATGCTAGTATTCCGGTGACTGGCTTTACCATGCAACGTGATACCCAAACTGCACCGACGTCTCGATATTTGGACTGGGTAGGACCTTGGCAGTATCAACTATTCGCAGGTCAGCTCGATGACTATGATGCGGTACCTGATGCCAAACTCTTTGGTGCCCGCCTAACAGCTAGTCCTTGGCAATGGCTTGAGCTAGGCGCCTCTCGTACTTTTATGTGGGGAGGTGAGGGTCGACCTGAGAGCTTAAGCTCCTTTGGTGATGCTATATTAGGCACTAGAGATAATGAAGCTACTGCGGGCAACACAGACGATGATCCTGCCAATCAGCTAGGCGGCTTTGATGCTAGAGTACAGCTATCCTCATTGGTCAACGTCCCAGCTAGCGTCTATGCACAGTATGTTGGCGAAGATGAAGCAGGCGGCTTGCCTGCCAAAAATATGTATTTAGCAGGCGCAGATTATGCGTCTAGCTACCAAGGCCTGCCTTATCAGGTCTATGCTGAGTATGCAGACACGCGAAGTAGTGGCGAGGTCAAAGGCGTATCGTATGATCATTTTCTCTACACCGATGGCTACTATCAGCAAGGCTATCCACTTGGTCATTCCCTTGGCGGCGATGCTGAGAGCGTTGCCGTAGGCGGTAGATTATGGCTTGATAACCGTAATTTTATCAATGCTAAAGTGCAACATGCCAAAGTAAATCAAGCAGATGAAGCTGACAACCAAGCTTTTCCAACAACTGATAAGCTCACTAGTATTGATGTCGCTTGGGAGCATCAATTGCAACCTTTAACCAAGATTACTACAAGACTATGGGCAGTAGACTCTGATACTCAGTCTAGTGATATCGGCGCTGGTATAGGGATTGAGCTCAAAACTTACTAGATCTACGCTCAAATTAAAGAAGACCTACTAAATATTTAGTGGGTCTTTTTTTTGTCTGAATTTAGCGATAATTATTTAGCTCATCAAATATAATTATAAATTTTTCATTAACATAGATAGACGTGTATTAGTGCATAAAGCGTTGATATATTTAATATAAATATGAATTCATTGATAGTATTAGGGGTACTTTTCTATCATAAGTATATAGGTATGTTGCGTTGTTACTAATACAGGTGTATATTCAGTAATATTATATTCTTTTTTGTGAATTTATATATTCAATAAAATTACTTAGATGAATTTATTAACAATGAATGGTATAGCAGTTATAACCTTGTATTCAAATCAGTCAAAACCATTGAGACGATGAGTAGGCTTATGAAAACAGACTCAAATAAAAAGTCCGAATCTATGGGTAAGTATAAAAGCAGCGAGCTTGATTTGCTAAGTTTGTTTGACATATTACGGCGCGAGTGGAAAATTATACTGTTCTTTGTATTACTAGGACTAGTATCCGCTGTTTTATACAGCCGCTATATGACGCCTGTATACCAAGCAGATGCACTTATACAGGTTGATGAAAAGTCACAAGGGGTGTCAGGTCTTGGTGAAAACATATCTGATCTCATCGATACTGAAGAGAGCAAATCTCAAGCAGAAACAGAACTCATAAAGTCACGTATGGTATTAGATCCCGTAGTCAGCTTACTACATCTACAAATTCGTTTAAGCAATCCTACTATTGGTACAGTCGATAAAATCCTATCCGACAATATAAACACGCAATTAAATACAACCAATGATGTCTCGCTTCAAACTAATAATGGAAGCGCTAAAATTAGTCAATTTGAGGTCGCTGCAGAGTATTTGGATCAGCCTTTTACCTTGATGAGATCAGGTAGTGGATTTACGTTAAGTAATGCGGTTGATGAATTCACAGGTCAGCTTAATGTAGCAGAGCAGTTTAAGGGCACAAATGGCGATATCCAGATTACAGTACTTGATCTCCCTAATACTCAACAACCTATAGCAATTACTAAGCAATCTATACAGTTTACGACCAATAGTATAAGTAATAGATTAAAGGTAGTAGAAAAGGGGGATTTGAGCGGTATTATCCAGCTGTCTATGACAGGAACCAATCAACAACAGGTTAGCTCCATTCTAAGAGAGATCGTCATATCGTATGTCGAGCTCAGTGAAGCACGCAGCACTGAGGAAACTACCAAGACAGTTGGGTTTATGGAAACCCAAATCCCTGTACTCAAACAAAAGCTTGAAGATTCAGAAGGAGTATTTAATAAATTCCGTGAAAGATATGGCACTATCGATGTCGGCCGAGAAGCTGAGCTATTATTGACAGAGAATGCGCAAATTGATACTCAGCTCAACGAGCTTAAGTTAAATAAAGCCGAGCTGACTACTTACTATACCAATGAGCATCCGCTAGTCATTCAAATCAATGATCAGCTCAGAGTGTTAAATGATAGAAAACAAGTTATTAACAATACGGTTGCAGGCCTACCTGAGATTCAACGAGAGTTTTTAAAGTTATCAGAAGACGTTGCTATCAACCGAGAAATTTATCTCACCATGCTCAAAAATTATGAGCAGCTCAAGATCGTCGAAGCGGGACAAACGGGCTATACCCGTATCGTAGATTTGCCTGTAGATACATATATTCCTATTGCTCCTAACAAGACGCTTATCTTGCTGGCAGGACTCTTATTTGGCGCTTTGCTGGGTATTATGTCCGTACTGCTAAGACACCTCATAAAAAGTGACGTAAAAGATCCTAATGGACTAGAAGATAGAATGGGCGTGCCCGTACTAGCAATGATACCGCGCTCACAACCCCTCAAAAATCTAATCGATAGTAGACATTCAACAGGGCGACTGCTGACTTATATTGATAAGAGCAGCTTAAGCTATGAAGCTATCAAAAGCCTGCGCACTTATTTAATGCTCGGTCAACCTGCAACAACTAAGGCCCGAGCGGTTGGTGCAGATACTACTCGTGGCCGAGTTATCCTTATCACAGGAGAGAGTCCCAACGGTGGTAAATCCTTTATTACAGCCAATCTAGCAGAGGTCTTCTCTCATCTTAACAAAAAGATTCTCGTGATAGATGCAGATATGCGTATGGGTAATTTGCATAGTGTATTTGCTATAGAGCACAACTTTGGTCTAAGTGAGTACTTCAATTTTGAGGCGGACTTGGTATCTAGTATCACCCACGTGACTGCGATAGATAACATCGACTTTATTCCGCGAGGACATAACGCGCATGATCCTTCATCTTGGCTGGCTAGTGATAGGTTTAGTGAGTTGATGGCACAACTGGTAGGACATTATGATTACATCATCATAGACTCACCGCCAGTACTGGCCGCCTCAGATGCCGTTATTATTTCGCAATATGCAGATACGGTGCTGATGGTAACTAAATACAATGATCCGCTAGAGGAGCAGTTGGCTTATGCCATCAAGCAGATGGAGAAGGCAAATACCACAGTCGATGGTATTGTCATCAATGATATGCAGCAAAGCAAAAAAGACAAGCGCAGCTATTACTATAACTATGAGTACGGCAGTAACTCATAGCCATGAATTCATAGCATTAAACTTGTAGTACTGATTTGGGCAGGTAAATATCATGATTGAGAAACTAGAATATAGTGATAGTTATCAGGTAAAAAGCCATGGGCGCTATCAAATAACGCAGTGGCTGTTGTCTCTACCGCGTAGCATAAAACGCCTCATCTTGATAAGTATTGACTTACTCATATCGGTCGCCTGCGTATTTTTTGCTTTGTCTTTACGTTACGGGTATATCGCGAACCACATTAGTCCCTTTGAGCTTTTTCTCTACGCTCTACCTGCTGTGATCGGCTTATATGCCATTGGATTTTATAGAAGCGTTACCAGAGTATTTTGTGATGCGGCTATGCATCAGGTGCTAAAGCTATTTATAGCGCTTATTATATTTTATCAGGCGATTAACTATGTTGAATGGATGTTTATTGTTCCGCGTTCAACGCCTTTCTTATTTTTATTCTTATTGTTCATCTGGTTGTGGGGTAGTCGTTTAGGTATACAAACCTTGCTTAATCATACTCATAACGGACAGCAAAAAACGCGTTCTAATAATGACTCCTGCGAGAACATCATTATATATGGCGCAGGTTCAGCGGGCAAAGAGCTTGGCGATGCCTTAAAACGCTCTTGTAAGTATCACGTAGTCGCCTATATTGATGATGACCCGCATCTGGTAGGCGCTTATCTATTGGGCAAAAAGATATACGCAGCAAATGATTTGATTGCTTTAATCGAGAGACTTGAGGTCGCACAAGTCTTCGTCGCATTGCCATCGGTTAGCCGAGTGCGGCGTCGACAAGTTATCGATGAGATATCAGAGACCGCAGTCAAAATAAAACAACTACCTAGCTTACATGAGATTGCAGATGGTATTGCAACCGTGAGTGATATGCGTCCTGTTGATATTTTGGATGTATTGGATCGTCAGACTGTAGAGCCTGATACGCTGCTACTGGGTAAGAACATTACTGGCAAAAACGTATTGGTCACTGGCGCTGGTGGCTCTATCGGTAGTGAGCTGTGCCGGCAGATCATTCAAAATCAGCCAAAATGTTTGGTGCTCTATGAGTTGTCTGAGTTTGCGCTATATGACATTCATCAGCAGCTCAAAAGTATTCAAAACGAAAATCCTGCTTATCAAAGCATTGAGATTGTCGCTATGCTGGGCAATGCAACCAACGAAGACAAGCTCCTAAAAGTATTCAACAACTACCACATACAGACGGTATACCACGCCGCCGCCTATAAGCATGTACCCATCGTTGAGCACAATCCGTTTGAGGGAGTTATCAACAACGCCAAAGGAACTTACCACTGCGCTTATGCCGCTATGCAAGCTTGTGTCGAGACCTTTGTGCTGATCTCAACGGACAAAGCCGTCAGACCCACCAATATTATGGGCGCCTCTAAACGCTTGGCCGAGCTGGTTTGTCAGGCTCTAAGCCAAAAAGAGAGCGCAACCTGTTTTAGTATGGTGCGCTTTGGCAATGTACTGGGCTCATCAGGTTCTGTGATCCCTCTATTCACTAAGCAAATTGAGAAAGGAGGGCCTATTACCGTGACTCATAAGGAGGTCACTCGCTATTTTATGACGATCCCAGAAGCCGCAAGTTTGGTGATTCAAGCAGGTGCGATGGCAACGGGCGGTGAGGTCTTTGTATTAGATATGGGCGCGCCTGTCAAGATTATGGATCTTGCCAAACGTATGATCTATCTAACGGGTTGTAAGCTCAAAGACAAAGACAATCCTAATGGCGATATGGAAATCGTGGTGACCGGTCTTAGACCTGGTGAGAAGTTATACGAAGAACTCATCATTGGCGAAGATAATGTTGAGACAACGCATCATCCTCTCATTCGCCAAGCTATGGAGCATAGCTTTGTGTTAGAAGACATCGAAACCATGTTGTCTCAGCTTATTTATAGAGCGCAGATCAATGATATAGCATGGCTTAAAGAAGAATGCACCCACTTTGTAGAAGGCTATCAAGAAAGCACAGCTACCGTATAGTCTGTATTACTGACAGATTTTGATACGAAGCGAAGATAGAATCATACAAGTAGCTAACGCAGGGCGAAAATCTAGCTTATGTAATTTTTAAATTAATTTTTAGAATAATTTTATAGTGAGATGATTATGTTTAGCATGATAAAGCAGCTGTTTGGACTGCTCTCAGTTCAACAAGTCAGACAGTTCTATATACTACAAGTGCTTGTGGTTATCATGGCTTTTACTGAACTATTAGGCATCGCGTCCATAGCGCCTTTTATGGCCTTGGTCGGTGACATCTCTATACTCGAAACAAACCGTGTCTTTGCTGAGTTATATCAGCTATCTGGCTTAACTGATCCTATGGACTTTATATTTTATACCGGTTTGTTTGTACTCATAGCTTTAACTTTATCTACCTTAGTATCTATGTATACCACTTGGAAGCTCGCACTTTATGGGGCCAGCGTAGGGGTTGAGATTGCAGATCGTCTGTATACGCACTATATGCAAGAAGATTGGCAGTTTCATGCCAGCGGTAGCAGTGCACAGCTGACCAAGCAGATATCTACAGAAGCCATGCGTATAACGGGTGGAATAATACAACCGCTGATGCAAATGAATGCAAAAGTAGTTTTGGCGGTCCTCATCTCTATTAGTATCGTCATCTACAATCCTGTGATAGCAATATTAGGTTTAATCCTATTCGCTCTTGCCTACTTCATACTCTATAAGCTCGTGCGCAAAAAGCTAGTGTCCAATGGCACAAAAATATCTGAAGTTTCTACTGAACGTTTTAGATTGATGAATGAAGGCTTTGGCGGTATCAAAGATGTCCTGCTGCTCAATCGTAGCCACGACTTTATCAAGCGTTTTAAGGATAGTGGAGAGATTTTTGCCCGCGCATTAGGAACTAACACGGGTATCAGTCAAGTACCGCGCTATTTTATGGAGCTTATCGCTTTTGGCAGCATGATAGGCCTAGTGCTACTACTGATTAAATTACACGAAGGTAATTTGGGAGCGGTATTACCAATATTAGCCGTTTACGCGTTAGCTGCATTTAAGTTGCTTCCAGCATTGCAGCAAATCTATGCCAGTGTCGCGAGCATCAAAGCCAACATATCAGCATTTGAAGCGGTAAAAGACGATTTAGAAAGCTCGTCTCATAACCGCGAAGTTGAGACGATAAAACCCATAGCTGTACATAATGAGCTAAAAGAAAAAATCACCTTGAGCGATATCAAGTTCAACTACCCTGGCAAAGTACAGCCTGCTATAAACGGCATCACTATGACGATACCGGCCAATAGTGTGGTCGGTATCGTAGGATCCTCTGGTTCTGGAAAGTCCACTCTAATCGATCTATTGCTTGGGCTACTAACGCCGCAAAATGGTCATCTGTATATGGATGACACTCGCATCATTCCTGAAAACAAACGTGCTTGGCAAAATACCTTGGGCTTTGTGCCGCAAAGTATTTTTTTGAGTGAAGGCTCTATCGCCGAAAACATTGCCTTTGGCTTGCCTGCTGAAGATATCGATCCCAAAAAAGTCAATAAAGCGTTGAAGCTTGCAAGCTTAACGGAGCTAGTAGCCCAGCTCCCTGATGGTGTAAATACCACAGTAGGCGAGCGCGGCGTACAACTCTCAGGCGGTCAACGTCAACGTATTGGTATTGCTCGTGCACTATATTATGAGGCAGACACCTTGGTATTTGACGAAGCAACCAGTGCTTTAGATGGTATTACCGAAAAAGTAATCATGGACGCTATACACGACTTAAGCGGTAAAAAGACCATCATTATGATCGCCCATCGTCTAAAAACCGTGCAAAAATGCGACATCATTTACTTGATTGATCAAGGAAAAGTAGTAGATAAAGGCACTTATCAAGAGTTGGTAGAGACTAATTCTCAATTTAAGAAAATGGCTGAACATGCTTAGAACTAAATGGATCTACAAAAGCATTAGATTATTTAATTTAGAATTAACAAATATTGAGAATAAAACATGAGGAATGAATAATTACTTTGGATAAATAAGATGCTAAAAATTTATATAGTCTCACTAGAAAAGGATATAGAAAAAAGAAGAGCTATATCTAACGCCCTAAATAAATATGATATCAAGTTTGGGTTTGTTGATGCTATATATGGGACAGAGCTATCAGATAGTATATTAGATTCATATAGAGTCAAAAGTACAGGAGCCATTATTGAAAGAGGGTTTGCAGCGACTGCTGGTGAGATTGGTTGTACTTTAAGTCATCTTTTGGTTTATCAAGATATGCTGGATAACAATATTAAATGGGCGTGCATTTTAGAAGATGACGTTATTTTGGACAAAAGGTTCAAATATTTCATTGCAACTTTTTCAGATATTGAGTTAGATCCAAATATACTTTACTTACTTGGTGGTCAGACTGATTTCAATAAAAAGATGATCGTTAAAAGCTTTAAGCATATTACCACTATAGGAGATCAGAGGTTTTACAAAACAATTAAAAGTAATGCTTTTATTCATGGCAGCTGTTGCTACCTTATCAGCTTGAGTTTAGCTAAAAGTATTATTGAATTGTCCAAAAATAAATTCATAGTCGCTGATGATTGGGAGTTCTTGTCTAATTCAAATATTATCAACAAAATATTTCTATCTGATTTTGTTGATCATCCTTTAGATTTTGCTAGTAGCAGTATACAAAAAGAAAGAGAGTTAGCTTCAAAAAAAATCTTAGATAGTACGTCTGAGAATAATATTTTTGGTTTACGAGTTAAGAGATATATTAAATGGCGTTTATGGTTAACGAAATGGCAGCTTAGGACGATGACTTTAAAAACCTATAGGTACGTTGAGAAATGATAAAAATCATAGGGTATCTAGTTAAAACATATTATTTAAGTTAAATCATCATATCAACCGTTAGTGGAGATATAGTAATGAGTATGCCTTTAATAAGTGTAGTCATACCAGTCTACAACAAAGAAAATTATCTAGAAAAGTGTCTCGACTCAGTGGTCAATCAAACCTACGCAGCGCTAGAGATTATTCTAATAAACGACGGTAGTACAGATAGATCCCCTATGATATGCAAAGAGTATGCTGATAGAGATAGTCGAATTAGATTTATAGACAAGGATAATCAAGGGGTGAGTGTAACCAGAAATTTAGGTATTTATTTATCTAATGGTGAATGGTTATACTTTTTAGATAGCGATGATTTTTTGGATGTGGATGCTTTTGAAGTCTTGGCTGACATTGCAAAGTCTACTGATGCTGACGTTATTTACTTTGGATGTCGCGGCTATGAACGAGGTAGAGTAGTTGGAGAAAGGAAGCCTAAAAACTATGGAGAGTATATCAATCTCAAATCATTTCTTGACAACACCAAATTAAGTCCTGCTTCTGCTTGGTTAAACTTTTTTAGACGAGAAGTTATTTTAAATAGCAAAGTTACTTTTAATATGAAATTAAAACATAATGAAGATGCTTTATTTGTATATAGTTTATATTGTCATGCCAAAAAAATAGTAGTTTTAGATAAAGTGCTCTACAACGTTGTTGTAGCTTCAGATTCAGTAAGTAGGAAGCCTATAAAGGTAAGGGTTTTAGAAGACAATTTATTATTCTTAGCTGAGCTATGTAGTTACGTTCGAAAGCTAGGGCTGATTGAAGATTTTAAGCAGGAGATTAACAATATCTCTAAACATACTTTTGTTCTAGCTCTGTATTTTAAAGATTTTAGCAAGTATAAATTTGATATTCAAAAAACTTATAGGGGTTTATACTCTGCTAACAAAGATATTTTCTATACCTATTTTTCAAAAACAGCTAATATAAATATTAATATAGTGATACAGCTGATCAAGGTAAAACATTTTATAAAACATGATAATTATAAAATTTGAATTTTTTATCTTGTTTTTGTAAATAAAATATTTTTGGTATTTTTAAATGAATAATTAATTATATTTTTCAAAACTAAATTAGATGGTATAGTTATATCTAAGTGCTATTTTGAAATAGTATACACAATTTAATCTTCAATATAAAAAGCACTACCTAGTCTTCGAGAGTTTCTTTTAAAGATATTACTTGTTATACATATTGTAGCTTTAGCAATAATAAAAAGCTTGTCTTGTTACTTTTACTATAGGAGCTTTATATGAAGGATTCTCTTGAGCTTTTACCTCAACCAAGTCAGACCAGTGATAAAGGTGTAAGACGTTGTTGTTTGTTAGCGCAAATCTCTGCTAGTGGTGAGCGTACTGATAAACAGCTATGGTTTCTATATCCTTCTACTATACCAATGCCAGAAGATGATAACTGTGACTCTTACTTACTAGCTGTATTACTACCAGCAATGCAGATGAAAGCGAACGTAATTGTCCATGGTAGTATCTCTAGTGAGTTGCTTGCTAACCTTACAGAGTTTCAACATGTTTGGAGAAAATGGTCACCTGAACAATTTTTTTTAGTAGATATACAGGTTAAGAGTATTCGAGAGTGCGAGACAAAAGTAGAGGGGGCTATTGCAGCCTTTTCTGGCGGCGCTGATGCTCAGTTTACTGCCTATCGTCATGCGACAGGAAAAGCTGGATATGGTTCGCAAAGGCTAAAAGCGGGTGTGTTTATACAGGGTTTTGATATCTCACTTTCTGATGACAAGGGTTTTATTGGTGCGAAAAGACTAGCATCTGAAGCTTTAGAGGATCTAGACGTAAGACTGTTCACTGTCAGCACCAATATACGTGAACTTTGGAGTATTAACTGGGAGAGCTATTTTGGTTCAGCATTAGCTTCGGTTTTATGTGCGTTTTATAAGTATGCAGGCGTTGGACTCATTGCGGGCGGTCCCTCTTACAACGAGCTATTTATGCGTATGGGAGATCATCCTATGTTAGACCCCATGCTAAGCTCCGGTGTTTTTCAGATAATACATGATGGTTGCGGCTTTGATCGTACTGAAAAAATTAGAACCATCTCGGCATGGTCGTGCGGAGTATGCAACTTGCGAGTTTGCTGGGAAGGAGATAAAACTGATCGTAACTGTGGTGAATGCGAGAAATGCGTTAGAACTCGTCTCAACTTTTTGATTGCTGGTGTAGAAGATCCTACTTGTTTTAGTACTCCACTCAAAAAAGAGCATCTCAAGCGAATGGTACTCTCTAGTAGTCATGTTGTTTCAGAATGGGAACGTATTCTCTTAGAGATGATCAATGCAAATGTAGATAATAAATGGATACATCAGGTTCAAAAAGCTATTAAACGAGACCCTCCGCTTACATATTTATTACCTCAAGGGACTCGCCGCCGTAAGTTATTAACGAAATTAAAAGGTAGGCTCATACATTAGTTTAATGAAAAATACTCAAGGACTTTAATTTTTATAGCGCATACTTAATCTATAAAAATACTGGTAATCCATAAGGAGATTTATTTTGAAGTATTTAAATGTAGTTTCTAAAAGATTACCGCTTACCTTTAAAGTTAAACTTACTTCTTTATTCAACAAGAAAGAAATGAAGTTTAATTCAGGCAAGAAGGCTTTTGTCTTTCTTGCAGCAGATTATGGCAACATCGGTGACATCGCCATCTCTTGTGCTCAAAGCCACTATCTAAAAAGCGTCCTGCCTGATTATGACGTTATTAGCATACCCATTAGCCAAACCAGATTTTTAATCGATTCTATTAATAAGCAAATAAAGTCTGATGACATCGTCACTATTATTGGCGGTGGCAATATGGGCGGTACTTATCCTGATATCGAAGCCCTACGGCAACTGGTGATAAAAACTCTTAGGGCTAACCGCATTATATGTTTTCCACAAACCCTTGATTGGAATAAATCTATCAAGTCCAAACGTGCGCTCAATCAAATTGTAAAAGTATATTCCAGTCATCCTGATATTCATCTTTTGGCTAGAGAGTCTATTAGCTTTGCTAAGTTAAATCAGATGTTTAGTAGCAAAGATACCGTCAAGATTAGCCTAGTGCCAGACATTGTTATGAGTGCGACTGCAAAGGTGCTTGGCGCAACGGAGTGCCATGATACGTCTGGTATTCTTCGTTGCCTGCGAGATGATAAAGAAGCGGCTTTAACAACTAAGCAATATAGTATCGTTGATAAGGCGTTAGTCAAAACTGGCTATGATATAGAGAAAACAGATACTCACGCTGGTGGCTCACAGTTAAGCGCGGCGCATTGTACTCAGCTGTTGACTGATAAGCTCAACCAATTTCGAGCGGCAAATCTGGTTGTCACGGATCGTTTGCATGGCATGATTTTAAGTCTACTCTCTGGTACACCTTGTCTAGTACTGCCAAACTCTAACCATAAAATAAGACAAACGCAGGCTGACTGGTTACAGGCTCATCCCAGAATTATTTTTTTAGAGCTTAATGAGATAGATCAAATCTCAAAGTCTATTGATAGCTTATTGTCCTTGCCTCATGGGCCACTAGATGAGTCCCCAGTTGATAGCAATAAATACAACGATCTAAAAAAAGCGCTGAGGTATCTATGAGTACTACAGTAGCTCCATTAGTCAGTGTCATCGTTCCTGTATATAACGTAGAAAACTACCTCGACGCTTGCCTGAACTCTATCAGACAGCAAACCTATCAAAACCTAGAAATTATCATAGTCGAAGACGGTTCTACTGATAACTCTAGACAACTGCTCGATCATCATCTCAGTGATAAGCGCATAAAAGTCGTTCAGCATAGCAAAAACAAAGGGCTCTCTGCGGCTCGTAATACTGGCATCGAGTCTGCGACGGGTGAATACATGATGTTCATTGATTCTGATGACATCGTAGATATACGCTTAGTAGCCGCTTGTGTTGATTGCGCCCTTTGGTCACAAGCGGAAGTCGTGACTTATGATTTCATGTCCTTTGATGATGGCGTCGCGGAGATGGCGCTGCCATATCCGCGTGGCAGCCTAGAGTATAACGCTGTTGAACAAGATAATGACTATTATAATCTGCCACATTTTGCATGGCTCAAGTTCATACGCGCAAGTGTGATACGTTCTACGTCATTACGTTTTCCAGAGGGCTTATATTACGAAGACTGGCCCTTTCATTGGCACCTTGGACTATCTACGACTAAGAGATTTCACTTGCCCGTTAATTTTTACTTATACAGACAGCGCGGCACCTCTATCACAGAATCAAGGGGCAAAGAGCTGCTGGATCTATTCGCTATTCACGCGATAGTAAAAAATTTGTTAGATGATCACAAGGCGTATAAGGTAAGAAAGGTTTTTGCTCATAAGTGTAGACAGAGTCATTGGAGAGTTTTGACCCGCATTGATTCGACGTATTTAAAGACTGCACTCAAAGCGGTCAAACAAGCACAGAGGACGATGCAGTCTGATGACTATAACAGTGCGACTAATATCAAGCATATGATGCTCTCAACTATAGTGGGTATGCCATATCCTATGAACTTGTATAGTGTAAAAGCGCTGCGTCACGCGTTACGTCGCACCCAGAGACTCAGAGTACTACAAAAGTAAATCTTATAAAGCTTATAGAGGTTGGGTTCGATATTTAGTGATAAAAGGGGTGATGAGTATGCAAAGAGTGCTACATATCGTAAGTAAGATGGATCGTGCTGGTGCTGAGACTATGCTGATGAATTTATATCGCCATATAGATCGTAGTCAGTTTCAGTTTGATTTTACAAACTTTACCCCTGATGCCGGCGATTATGATGATGAGATCCTAGCAATGGGCGGCAGGATTATTCCGATAATAGCGAGCAATCCAGCTTCGCGTATGCGGGTACTGATGCGGTTTTTACGTCAGCACCCTGAGTACCGTATCGTACACTCTCACATGCTATTAAGTAATGCTTTTCATTTATTGGCGGCAAAAGGTGCTGGCGTGCCGCATCTTATCTCTCACTCTCATAATACCAGTAGTAGCAAATCTACTATGACAGGCAAAATATACGAGCGCTGGTCGCTGATGACCAATCGAAAGGTAGCTACTTATAAAATTGCTTGCGGCGAGCTTGCGGCCAAATACTTATTTGGTACGAAAAAAGAGGTCTGGTTACTACCCAACGCGGTAGATATAAATAAGATGATGGCTATCGCTGATGGCATGCGAAATTATATAAGCGAGACGTTTTATGATAAAGGTCTGAAACTTATTCAAGTGGGCCGCTTAAGCGATGTCAAAAACCATGAGTTCTCATTAAAAATCGCTGAGCTACTAAAAGATCGCAATATAGACTTTACCTTATACATCGTGGGACAAGGGGACTTGGAGGATGAGCTAAGACATCAAGTACAACGAAGCGCTCTAACCGAACACGTTCAGTTTTTAGGAGTACGTACCGATATCACTGAACTTATGGCAAGTGCCGACTACATGCTCATGCCATCCTTGCATGAAGGCTTTCCAGTTGTGCTGGTTGAGAGTCAGACGGTAGGGCTAAAAGCTTTAGTATCCACTCAAGTATCGTCTGAGGTAGATTTAGGACTAGGTTTGGTTGAATTTTTACCCATTGATGATCCAAGGACTTGGGTGGAAGCGCTGTTAGATAACAAAGAGCTAGAGTGCTCTAAAGATAAAAAAATACAAATACTTAAATCAAATGGTTTTGATGTGTCTGAGAATGCAAAAAAACTAGCACAAGTTTATGAAAGTCTCTAACTAGAGCCCACAAAAAAGAGGGTTATATGATTCCATACTTACTGGTTCTCAGCTTTGTTACTTTTTGGATCGTACTAGAACAAAAAGCGCTTAACCGTAAGTCTTTTTGGGTGCCCCTGATCGCTCTTACTTTGTTTGCAGGTGTGCGTAGTTTTCGCGTGGGTACAGATTCTTGGAATTATACTCGAGACTTTAGAGAGCAGCTCGACGTCTATAACTTTAAATTTGAAGAGTTTGTCGAGCCAGGTTACCAAGTGTTAGAGTATGCGTTACTAAGCGTGACTCACAGTTATTTTTGGCTATTTATAAGTACCGCATTTATCGTTGTATTTTGCTACCTAACTGTTATCAGAAAATACAGCGTAGATTACTGGTTTTCTGTGTATTTATTCATCACATTAGGTATTTATCCTTTCTTTTTTAACGGATTACGTCAAGGTTTGGCGATGGCCATATTCGCTTCTGCCTTACCCTTTTTGTTAGATAAGCGATTGATTCCTTATCTATTGATATGTTTGTTAGCCGCATTGTTCCATACGACCGCTCTATTTATGATTCCCTTTTACTTTTTAGTTCACCTCAACATAGCGCCTTTATACAAAATCATAATGACCTTTATAGGGTCTTTTACTATTAGCGGCATATTGATTGCCTACATAGCATCGACTAACGCCAGATATGAGGCATATGTTGAGACCTCTGATAGTGCTGGAGGGCTGTTCATTTTAGGATTTTATCTAGCGCTACTACTATTTACCTTCTTTATCATACGACTTTATAAAATAAAGGACGAGTCGTTTATCACACTGTTCTCTTTTTATGCGATTGGCGTGGCTTTTATGATACCTATTGCCATGCTCGGTGCAAATCCATCAGGACCACAGCGATTATTGAGCTATTTTACGTGGACCTTAGTGCTAATACTGCCTATCCTCTTTAAAAAAATAAATAATATCTATATCACCGGTATCGGCGTAGGCCTTTTTCTTATCTACTTTATCCTAACGACGTCTCGATTTAGTAACTTGACCCCATACATTATTAATCCCGTTTTTGAGATTTTCTGATGAATCATTCTGCGCCCGTCACTATTTGTATTCCCTTTTATAATGCTGAGTCTACTCTAATAGAGGCAGTACGTTCTGTGTTTGCTCAAACCCACAAAAACTGGGAGCTCATATTGATTGATGACGGCTCTACAGATGGCTCCTTAGCGATAGCTCAATCGATTAGTGATCCTAGAGTAAAGGTGTATTCAGACGGTCAAAATCGCCGTCTCGCGGCGCGTCTCAATGAGTTGGTTGAGATAGCCCAGTATGACTTTATCGTACGTATGGATGCGGACGATATGATGACGCCTGATAGAGTGCAAAAGCTATTAGATATTTTGTTGACGAGTAAAAAGTACGATCTTGCATCATGCGGCACTTATTCTATTAGGCAAGATGGCTCTTTTAATGGCTACAGAGGGGCTGATGAACACAACTATACTTTTAACAAGCTATTAAATAAGTCGCAAGGGTTTTTGCATGCAGGTCTAGTAGCGCGTAAAAGCTGGTATCAGCGCAATCGCTACGATGAGTCGCTACCAGTTGGGCAAGATAGTGAGCTATGGCTACGAGCTGCCAGAGCAGGTGATTTTCGCGCCATCTCCCTCAAAGAGCCTTTGTACCTATATCGAGAGGAGGGAAACGTGACACTTCAAAAACTAATTAGAGCTTATCAAGCAGAAAGAAAGCATCACGCGCCTTTGATCGATAAAAGATCTAAGAGGCTTAAATATATTGCTAAATCGGCACTAAAAACAGGAGTTGTGCAGGTTATGGCATCAACAGGAACTTTAGACTATCTTCTCAAACGTAGAAACAAAAAGAGCAAAAAAACAAAAGTGCCAGACCCAATGCTGGAGATATTTAATCAGGCATTGGATAGTATTTATTCAACGAAAATACCAGGTATTGACCATGTCTAAGCGTAAAATACTCTTTGTTGCATCAGTTGCAGAGCATTTTCAGGCCTTTCACAGACCTTATCTAAAGTGGTTTTGTGATAATGGGTTTGAGGTTCATGTGGCTTGTCGTGGCGAATTTATAGATAGTACTGTGTCAAAGGTATGGCAAATTGGTTTTGAGCGATCTCCCTTATCATTGTCACATATCAAAAGCTTAATTCAACTAAAAGCTATTGTCGATGATAACGACTATGCCTTGATATCTTGTCATACCCCTATGGCCGGGGTGCTCTCAAGACTGTCCGCTATTGTCGCTAGAAAAAAGGGCACACAGCTTTTGTATACCGCACATGGCTTTCATTTTTTTAAGGGCGCCAGTACTTGGTCTTGGTTGACCTACTATCCTGTTGAAGTGGCTTTATCTTATATTACGGATGCCATTATCTGTATTAATACAGAGGATTTTGATCTAATCAGTAAAAAGGGATCACCAGATACCGAATACTTTGTAATACCTGGTATCGGTGTAAACTCTGAGCGGTTTAAGCCGCTATTGTCTGAGCAAAAAAGGTCTTTGAAAGAGGAGTTAACTATCGACAAAGATGACTTTGTCATCATATATGCTGCTGAATTTATCGAGAGAAAAAACCATCGACTGCTCATAGATGCGATCAAACGTCTAAGCACGCAAATGGATAGCTTTACGGTATTACTTGCAGGTAAGGGTGTATTGCTAAGTGAGATTGAGTGGTATGCCAAAAGCCATGGGGTTTACGATCATATACGCTTTGCCGGGTTTGTTACTGATATTGAAAAGTACTATCAAGTCTCCGATGTTGTCGTATCTACGAGTAAACAAGAAGGGCTAGGCATTAATCTTGTTGAAGCTATGATGTGTGGATTGCCGCCTATTGCGACTATCGATAGGGGACATGGTACGATTATCGAGCATGGCGTAAATGGTGTCTTGTTTGCACAGGATGATTCACAAGCGTTAGCTGATGCTATATTTAAGATATATAGCGATGACGAGCTACGTTCTAAAATAGCAACCTCTGCGATAAAGAGGGCGGCAGTATTTGATATTGCTAACGCACTAGATGCCATGACAAAGATTTATGCAAAGTTTCTAGACACAGAAACGCAATCAAGCTAGAAAAGCGGTTTGCTAGTAGTCGGTTGTCAATCATGTGGAGTCTAACTCTACGAGCCTTTGAGCTAAAATAAAATTGAGGTAAATGCAGATGTTAAAACGACTTTTTGATATCACCGCTAGTAGTGCAGCCTTAGTTGTTTTATCACCGGTATATATAATTACCGCGTATAAAGTCAGGCAGCAATTGGGTTCGCCAGTACTCTTTCGCCAAACGCGCCCCGGTCTATATGGCAAGCCTTTTAAGATGATTAAGTTTCGTACTATGAAAGAGGCGATAGATGCTAAAGGCAATCCATTGCCAGATGAGGCGCGCCTAACCTCATTCGGTCACATGCTGCGTAATATGAGCCTGGATGAATTACCAGAGCTATGGAATGTGATTAAAGGCGATATGAGTCTAGTAGGGCCACGTCCGCTGTTGATGGAGTATATGCCCCTATATAATGATGAACAATTGCGCCGTCATCACGTGCGCCCTGGCATCACAGGGTACGCGCAGATCAATGGACGTAATGCTATCAGTTGGGACGAAAAATTTGCACTTGATATATGGTACGTTGACAATCAGTCTTTTTGGTTAGATACAAAAATTTTATTTAAAACTGTCAAAAAAGTGATCCTAAAGGACGGTATCAATGCTGACGGCGAAGCGACGATGAGCAAGTTCATAGGTAATAAGATGATACTAAGCGATTAAATATATTGTAGAGGTGCATATGCTAAATACTAAGTTTTCACCATGGCCGAGCTTCACAAAAGAAGAGGCTAACGCCGTTAGCCAAGTGCTTTTATCTAACAAAGTGAACTACTGGACTGGGAATGAATGTCGTCATTTTGAGCGAGAGTTCGCTGACTGGACAGGTAGCAATTATGCAATAGCATTGGGCAATGGTACTTTAGCTCTAGATTTGGCACTACAAGCTTTAGGTATTGGCATAGGTGACGAGGTCATCGTTACGCCGCGTACCTTTATCGCGAGTATCTCATCTGTGGTTAATGCAGGGGCAACGCCTATCTTCGCTGATGTCGACGACGTATCAGGCAATATAACGCCTAAGAGCATCGCCGCGGTTATCACTAATAAAACTGAGGGCATCGTCTGTGTGCATCTAGCGGGCTGGCCCTGCGATATGGATGGCATTATGGCACTGGCCGAGCAGCATAACCTATATGTCATAGAGGACTGTGCACAAGCTCATGGCGCACGCTACAAGAATCGTAGCGTTGGGAGTATCGGTCATATAGGGGCATGGAGCTTTTGTCAGGACAAGATTATGACCACAGGCGGTGAGGGCGGTATGGTCACTACCAACGATGAGCAGCTATGGCGTAAGATGTGGGCTTACAAAGATCATGGCAAGAGCTTTGCTGCTGTTTATGAGACTGAGCATGCGCCGGGCTATCGCTGGCTACACGAGAACTTCGGTACCAATTGGCGTATGACTGAGATGCAAGGAGTGATCGGTCGCATTCAGCTTGAGCGTATGAATGATTGGACAGCCGCCCGTACTAAGAACGCGCAAGCTATACTAGCCGCTTGTGATAAATGGGCGGATAAAGGCTATTTATCTGTACCTAGGTTGGAGCAGACACTAGGTTTTGAGCAATCCCAGCATGCGTATTACAAATTATACGTCTATGTACAACCGAGTATACCTTTGGGCTGGTCAAGAGATCGCATCATCATGGAAGTAAATGAGAGGGGCGTCCCTTGCTTTTCGGGTTCAGCGTCCGAAGTTTATCTAGAAAAAGCCTTTGATAACACCAGTTTGCGTCCTGAAACTAGATTGCCTGTTGCAAGAGCGCTTGGGGAGACCAGTTTGATGTTTTTGGTACATCCAACCTTGACCTCACAAGAGATTGAAAAGACCATTCTTGCTATCGATGATGTATTTACCAAAATAGACAGAGCTTAGCTAAGCTGTAAGTAAAAAATGCTACCTATTATTAATAGATACTGTTACAAGCTTGTACCAAGATTGGTCAAATCAGGCATTGGTGGCAGCTCGTCCAAAGATGTCAACCCAAAAGCATCCAAGAACAGCGAAGTAGTATGCAATAGCGCCGGACGCCCTAGAGTCTCCTTAAACCCATCCTCTTTGATCCAGCCTTTATCGAACAGTTGGCGCAGCATGCTGCTCGATAAGGTGACGCCGCGTACGTATTCAATATCGCTACGGGTTACAGGTTGCTTATAGGCGATAACGCTCAAAGTTTCAAGCAGTGCCTGACTCAAGCGCTCTTGACGCTGCGGAAATACCTGCTGAATAAGCGCGCTATACTCATCCGCTATTTGTAGTCGGTAGCCGCTCGCGGTTTTATTGAGTCTTAATGCACCAGTAGCTAATCGCTGCTCTAGTTGTGCTAAAGCTAACTTCAATACTTTATCAGATAAAGACAAGTGCTTTTTGATCGCCTGAGCGCTAAGTGGGGCTTCTGAAGCGTGGAGTAATACCTCTATCTGTAGGCTATGAAATTCGCTATTACTTTCGGCAGGGTTAGGATTGTTATTTGCCATTAAGGATTGCTCTTTTCATTGGAAATAATTTGATAGTGCTATATCTGCTACGAGAATTTAATAAAACTAACCACAGCCTACGCCAACCATTCTAAGTGCAAATGCTCACCATCGTCATACTTATCACTTGCAATCACCCCAACCAACTGGCGTTTCATCAACTCTAGCACGGCGACGAAGCTGACGACCACGCCAATTTTGCCTTGCGCTTTATCTAGGAGCTGATAAAAATATTGCGCCTTGCCTGTACTGAGCTGTCTGCTGATACTAGCGATACGATCAGAGAGAGGGACACTATCAACTTTGATAGTATGCATTTGATAATCGGGCTTAAGTTGCATTTTAAATAGGCTTTCAATCAAAAGATTGGGTGAGTAGCTTGGCAGCTCAGCACGCATGACATCAACATTAGGTAGGCTAACCATGGCGTTGAAAACGTCACGTTCAAGGCGAACGAGCGCATCTAAGCGCCGGCTTGCCTCTTTGATCTGCGCGTAGGCCTCTAAGCGCTCAATCAGCTCAGCTTTGGGGTCGCGCTCATCGGTCGGGGTCTGCGCTTTTGGCAGTAGCAGCTGCGTCTTTATCGCAATCAAGGTCGATGCCATCAGCAGATAGTCACCTGCCAGCTCAAAGTGCTTGGTATCAAGCTCGCTGATATAAGCCAGATACTGCTTGGTGATCGGCAAGATGGGCAGTTGCGTTAAATCGACATTGTTTTTCTTAACTAAGTACAACAAAAAGTCTAACGGCCCTGCAAACTGCTCTAGCCAAATTGCAAAAGCTTGTGGCGGCACATATAGATCATCTGGCAGATGTGTGATAGGCGTCTGATAAATACGTAGTTCGCTATCATCGCGTGTCCTATCCTTAGTATCAGTGTTTTTAATGACAGACCCCGTGCTTAACTATAAAAGCTATCAACTTAAGCTTGACCCGTTACTTTAACTTAGCTAGCGGACGGATACCGATAGCGCGGCGCGTTTTATCCAGTTGCTTGCGGCTATGACGACGGGCCTTTTGCGCGCCCATTTGCAAGATTTCCTCTAACTCTTTTGGATTAGCCATCAGCTCTTCATAACGCGCACGAAAAGGCGCAATTTCGCTGTTTATTTTGTCGAACAATACTTGCTTGGCGTCGCCCCAACCAATTCCCGAAGCGTATTGCGCGCGCATATCAGCGATCTCGCTAGGGGTAGCAAAGGCTTTGTAAATCTCAAAAAGCGCCGAGTCGTCAGGGTCTTTTGGCTCCTCTGGCAATTGCGAGTTGGTGACGATTTTCATAATGGCTTTGTGCATCTGCTTCTCTGAGCTCACTTGTGGGTTGCCATCGCCAAATAATGGAATAGTATTGTTGTAGCTTTTGCTCATTTTGCGCCCATCAAGTCCCGTTAGTAGCGGCATATCTTCGTCAACAACAGCTGAGGGTAGGGTAAATAGCGGCTTGTATTTATGATTAAAGGTACCTGCAATATCACGCGCCATCTCAATGTGCTGTACTTGGTCACGGCCGACGGGTACGTGAGTGGCATTAAACATCAAGATATCTGCTGCCATAAGCACAGGGTAGCCGAACAGTCCCATCGTCACGCCTTGGTCAGGGTCGACGTCCGCTTTTTCTGTATTGACATCGACTGCTGCTTTGTACGCATGAGCGCGGTTCATCAGACCCTTAGCGCAGGAGCAATTTAGAACCCAAGTCAGCTCAGGTATCTCTGGCACGTCCGACTGACGATAAAAAGTGACACGCTCAGGGTCAAGACCGCAGGCGATCCAAGTGGCAGCGATAGCTTTGGTAGATTCATGAATGATAGCAGGATCATAACAGCCGATAATACCGTGATAATCGGCTAAGAAGAAAAACGCCTCATCATCGCTATTTTGAATAGACTCGATAGCAGGGCGAATCGCGCCGACATAATTGCCTAGATGCGGAATACCTGTAGGTTTGATGCCTGTTAAGATGCGTTTAGGCGCGTCAGTTTGATTACTCATAATAAATCCGTTAGTCGTTATTATAAAAAGGTGCTGAGTCACTGAAAATGACTCAATTTAATGGCGCAAAGTATAGCAAAATTCTTGATGGCTTTGTTTATGTATAGAGCATCAGGCTTACTTGTAGATATTACTACGGCCTTTAGGTCCGTGTTTGAAACGCCGATGAAACCACATCCACTGCGTTGGATCGATACGAATGAGGCCCTCTAATACTTCATTGACACGCGTTGCATCAGCTACTTCATCGCGGCTTGGATAATTATCTAAGGCAGGAGTAATAGTAATATGATAGTGCGGGCGCTTGCCGCGCGGCAGATTATCTGGCGTTTGCCGATAAGTATGTAGCGCTATCACTGCTGGCGGGTGTTTTTTGCTGCCAAGTTTGGCGAGCCTGCGCGGCATAGTAATCGTCGCGGCAGGCACGCCAAAAAATGGCGCCATTACGCCTTGCTTAAGACCATAGTCTTGATCCGGTGAGTACCATATAACATGACCTGAATTAATAGAATCGACCAGGCTGCGCATGTCACGGCTGGATATCTGCTTGCCAAAGATATTGGTACGACCGTTATAGATGAACCAATCTAACAGTGGATTGTTTTGCGGGCGATACATACAATCAGTAGCAAAAAACTGCGTGCAGAGCAGGCCACCCAGATCGAGCATGGTATAGTGAGCGCCCAATAAAATAACGGCGCGGCCTTCGTTTTGCGCATTGACTAGATGCTGTAAGCCTGAGATGGACACAGTGCGAGTAAAGACATTAGGACGAAACCAAGCGCACAAAGTCTCAAACACACCGATGCCTTGATTAACAAAGACTTGCTTGGCCATCAGCTCACGTTCAGCTTCAGGCTTCTCTGGAAACGCCAAGCTTAGGTTGATCATAGTATCGCGCCGCCGTGAGCCTGCTACTTTATAAATTCCAATACCAAGCTTGCGCCCAAGCCAAAACTGCCAGCGTAGTGGCAGATATATCATTGGCAAAATCATAGCCATGAGTAGCCAAATCGCCCAATATTTCGGGTGTAAAAACTGCCATAAAAAAGGCTTTTTGTCAGCATGTGCCGTTTTTTTTTGAGTGTCAGTGATGCTTGGTGTACCCTCAGGTAGTGCTGGCGACTTTGTCGTTTGCGCACTTGCTACTTTAGGGTCTGATTTATTATGCTTACTTGGATCGTATTGTTCAGGCGCTTTCATAGAATTAGATCAGTTATAAAAGGTATAGGTATGATGAGGTAGGGCGGATGACTTTGCAAGCAAATATGCAATCATACTTGAGCTGTATATCTAAGTTTAATAACATCACAAGCACAAAAAAGCCTTATAAGCACATTGGCACTTATAAGGCTTTGCAAATCTAGGCTTATTTATCGCGAGTCTTAAATTGCAATAAGTAATAGGCCGTAGCTTTGATTAACGCTTCGAGAATTGTGGACGCTTACGTGCTTTACGTAGGCCAACTTTCTTACGTTCAACTTGACGTGAGTCACGAGTGACAAACCCAGCCGCTTTTAGGGCAGGCTTGTTAGTCTCGTCAAGCTCGATTAGGGCACGAGTGATACCGTGACGAATCGCGCCTGCTTGACCACTGATACCACCGCCTTTGACAGTAATAAACAAGTCATAAGCGACAGGTGAGTCAAGTAATTCTAGCGGTTGACGAACGACCATGCGTGAGGTTTCACGGCTAAAATACTCATCAAGTGGCTTGCCGTTAACGACAATGCTACCAGTACCTTTAGCTAAAAAGACACGAGCGGTAGAGGTCTTGCGGCGACCAGTTCCGTAATTGCGTTCCATAAAATTATCCTTAGATGTCTAGTTCTTTAGGTTGCTGGGCTTCATGTGGATGCTCAGAGCCTGCATATAGCTTTAGCTTTTTGATCATCGCATAGCCAAGAGGACCCTTAGGAAGCATACCCTTAACTGCTTTATGTAGAACATCTTCAGGCTTATGTGCAAGCAGCTTATTGAAGTTGGTTTCTTTGATACCGCCTGGGTAACCACTGTGACGATAGTATTTCTTATCTTGCGCTTTTTTACCCGTTACTGTGATTTTATCAGCGTTGATAACGACAATGAAGTCACCAGTATCAACATGCGGGGTAAAAGAAGGCTTATGCTTACCGCGTAAACGAGTTGCGATTTGCGTAGCTAGGCGACCAAGGGTTTTGCCGTCAGCATCGACAACAAACCAGTCATGGGTCACTTCAGCTGGTTTTGCACTAAGTGTTTTCATGATAAAACCTTAAATTAGAATTCATTGAGAGTTTAGCTGGGAACGGGGCTCTCAAAAAACAGACTGCACATTATAAGCAGTAGCGCTTAAGCTTGCAAGCCGCATTGGGGTTTATTTTTGCGCATATCAGTCAAAAGCTAACATTTGGCTTGAATGTCAGCTATTAAAAAAGATTTGAGCATTAAAAAAGATAAAAGGATTATGACAACGACAGCTGATAAAGTCCAGCGACAACTTGTCCAACTTGAGTATGTTTTATACAATCAAAACCTTTTATATCTACGTGAGCTGAATTTTCACGCAAATTTATCGCTAATGCCTCAAGCTGAGGGCGCAAGTCTTTATCGGCTTCTAGATAAATAAGCGTCTCTCTAGTGATTAGAGACTGAGTGAGTAAGGCAGATAGTATGGGCTGCCACAAATCATCGGCATAAGGCGGATCGATAAACACAACGTCAAACGGCGAGTCTGGCATATTCATCAGTACTTGTTCAGCTGCACCATTGATAACGTGATAGTTATCAGGAGTAATATTAAGCTGCTTTGCGCTTTGGATGAGCATCTGGCTTTGGGCGCGGCTGGTTTCGATAAAGGTGCAGTACGCTGCGCCGCGAGATAGCGATTCAAACCCTAGCACGCCGCTACCTGCACAGCTATCTAACACGCGGGCGTCATGAATATCAGCCAGCAACCAATTAAAGAGTGTCTCACGCAGTCGATCTGGCGTCGGACGCAACCCTTCACTATCAATAAAGCCAATGCCGCGGCGCTTGTATTGACCACCGATAATACGCACGTTGCTGACAGCTTGGTGATCGGCGCGCCTAGTATTAGCTGGTACGGTATGAGTCGATACTTTTTGCTTACGGTTTTTGTGTTTTGCAGCCTTTGCCATAATCCTTTGACCCATAGGTATTTAAATTATTTTATTCGTCAGTCTGTACTCGCCGCCGCTTTTAGTTGTGCGGTTAGCTCAGCCTCTTGCTCACGCAGCAGATCACGCGCCGCTTTTTCTATTGCCTTTTGCTGTTTGATCTGTTTTAACTCATCAGGACTTGGTGGCAAGATAGGATTTTTTTTGCGCTGCATAACCCAATAGTCAAACAGCGCACGGCCAACAGGCGCAGCTACGGCACTACCGCCGCCACCGTTTTCGACCAGTACGGCTAAAGCGATAGAGGGCTCCTCAACAGGTGCAAACCCTGTGAACCAAGCATGATCCCAGTGGCGCTTATCGAGCGTTGATTTGTCGTAGCTTTTGCCCTGAGCGATAGACTTGACCTGCGCGGTACCTGTCTTGCCTGCAATACGGTATTTATCGGTATAAATGCCGCGAGCAGTACCTCTTTGAACCGTCTCTTCCATAGCATTGTGCATCAGCAGCCAGTCAGAGGGTTTGCCGTTATAGTCAATTTTGCCATCTGGCTTTTCGATGACTTTTACAGGTGCGGCGCCGTCACTACGCTTTAGTAAGTGCGGAGTAATATGATAGCCCTTGCTGGCAGTCATAGCAGTTGCGTTTGCAACTTGTAGCGGCGTCGCCAAAAAATATCCTTGACCAATACTGACTGAAATGGTTTCACCAGGCAGCCAGTTTTTGCCATAAGTCTCTTGCTTCCATTTAGGGGAGGGCATGATGCCAGATTTTTCATGAGGCAAATCGATACCTGTCTCTTTACCAAAACCAAAACGGCCCATCCAATCATGTAAGCGCTGAATACCCATCTCATAAGCCAGCTTATAATAATAAGTATCAACCGACATCATGATAGATTTTTTGAGATCGACGGTGCCATGACCGCCGCGCTTCCAATCTCGAAATCGGTGTGAGTCTCCAGGTAAGCTAAAATAACCAGGATCATAGATAGTGGTATTCCAATCACGCAGACCGTAATGAATACCGCCTAAACCCTCGAAGGGCTTAATCGTCGACGCAGGTGGGTACATTCCTTGTAGAGCGCGGTTGTATAGCGGCTGATCGAGATCCTCGCGCAGCGCGCCGTAATCTTTAAACGAGATACCTGAGATAAAGGGATTAGGGTCATAACTTGGGTTACTCACAAAAGCGAGTACGTCACCGTTACTTGGGTCTATAGCAACGATGGCGCCGCGCCTGCCATCGAGCTGCTGCTGGGCAATGGTTTGTAAGCCATAATCTAAGCTCAAGGTGATATCGTTACCTGCAACGGGCGGCTTGGATTCAAGCTGGCGTATGATATCGCCATGAGCGTCGGTCTCAACCGACTGATAGCCAGGTTGACCCAGTAAAATATCCTCGTAATAATCCTCTATACCTATCTTGCCGATTAAATCCGTGCCAGCATAGCGCTCTTTGTCGATGCGCTTGCTTTCTTTGTCATTGATGCGACCGACATAACCAATCACATGAGCAAACAGCTCATCATAAGGATAAGTACGGGTCAATTTACTCTGAATAGTCACACCGCGAAAGAAGGGTTTGCGCTCACTAAACTGCGCCAATTGCGCTTCAGTGAGATCAATTTTAATCGTCACAGGATCGTTTTTGTTTTTGCTTAGTCGCGCCAAAATATCAGTAATGTCAGTGTCAGTCAGACCAAAGATAGGGGCGAGCAAAGTCAACGTACGCTCTGGATTTTCGACTTCATCAGGGCTTAGCATAGCGGTAAAGACAGGTTTGTTATCAGCGAGCAAAATACCGTTACGATCATAAATATAACCCCGACTCGGCGGCGCTGATATGAGTTTGATGCGATTGTTATCAGCCTGCGTAGTGTACTGATCATGGGCGTAGACTTGCAAGTAGCCATAACGCAAGAGCAAGCCACTTAAGCCTAAGAATATTAATAACCCAAGTATGAGTATACGCCGCATAAAGATACGGTTGACGTAATCGGTGTCAGGCGAAATCATTTTATTCATAGACCATCAGTATGTAGCAATCAGATAAAGGTATAACTTACGACGTTATTTGTAATAAATTCAAGAATATAGCGTGACACTAGCACATCAGCTGATAAGCAGGTAGCCGAAAAGGATTATAGCAGAAGACAGGAGTAAAAGAGCAACTGCTCTCATGGTGCAAAGCGCTGCGCCTAGTCGTCTTTTGCTTATAAATTATGGGGCATAGTAGGTCAATTTCAATCATACCAGGCCTGCAAAGTGTGTCACCTTTAGTCACAACTAAGCCTAGCGTTAGCAGTGCTAATAAATGGCAAGTATGCTAAAATCAGGCGATTTATTTGTCTTACTTTTTTACTGATAAGCTACTAATAAGCCGCTTTGCATTTAATGATATAAAGCGAGCAACATTTTACTTCAATAATGGTTACGCTAGGGACATAAAGAGTTATGGTCGCAACTTCATTATGGCAGACGATCGTCCAGCATCCTCAGTTTTTTGCCATGCTGACCATTCCGCCTGTGACCGCATTTGTCACTTGGGTGCATGTATGGATGGCGCTTAAAATGCTATTTTACCCCATTAAGTTTCGGGGTATCAGGATTCCTAACTTTCCATTTTTTGGACTGCCTGGTATTGGCTGGCAAGGCATTGTACCGCGTAAGGCGGGCAAGATATCTGGTGTCATCGTCGATCAGACGCTCTCAAAGCTTGGCTCTCTCGATGAGTTCTTTCAAGCGATGGAGCCTGAGCAGATGGCCGTGTTTATTACAGACACTGTCGATCAGCATCTAGAGGCGCTTATTGATGAGATTATGCTTGAGCACTCGCCAGCACTATGGGGCAATCTGCCTTATGCACTCAAGCGCCGTATCTACGTGCAAGCGCACAAAGAGCTACCTGAGATTATGCAATCGCTAGTGACTGATTTGACTTATCATGTCGAAGATTTGGTCGATATGCGTCAAATGATCGTCAACAAGATGGAGAGTGACCGGCGCTTGATGGTCAATATGTTCCTAAAAGTCGGTCAAAAAGAGATCGATTTTATTTGGCATATTAGTGCTTTGATTGGATTGGTATTTGGTGTGATCCAGATGTTTATCTTTTTGGTCGTGCCGCAGCACTGGACGGTACCTTTCTTTGCCGCCATTTGGGGCTTTTTGACCAACTGGATTGCTATTTGGATGGTGTTTAATCCCGTTGAGCCGCATTTTATTCCTTATATTAAGATATTTGAGCGCACAAGCGGCTTTCCCTTTATTAAACCGCGCCTGCCGCATATCGCTCAGTTTCGCTTTCAAGGCGGCTTTATGAAGCGTCAAGAGGAAGTATCAGAGGTGTTTGCCGAGATTGTCGTCAGTGACTTGGTGACTCTTGAGAACATCATGAACGAGATGATGTACGGCGCGCGCGCGGCGCAAACGCGTGAGCTGATGAAATCGCACCTATATCAGATTTTGGAATCGCCTGTGGTCAGTACGACACTGCGCGTAAGCCTTGGTCGCCGCGATTATGGACAGTTAAAGAACACGATTATCGACAAATCCATTACCGCTACTATGGTGCCGCTGCGTGATCCTGAACTCAATGAGAGCCGCGCAAGCAAAATATTTGGTCTGTTTCGCGACCGTATTCGCGAGCTATCGCCTCGAGAATTTCAAAATCTTTTGCGTCCTGCCTTTCAGGAGGATGAAACCACGCTGATTATCTTGGGTGGTTTAACAGGGTTCTTAGCGGGTTGGCTACACTTGGTTTTGGTGTTCTTTCCCTCAATGTAGATAAGTATAGTAGCCGTTGTCATTAGAGTGCTGTCGTCAGATTATCGCTATCAAACCGTTGTTATCAACAAGCCTTTTGAGCGTTACTTGTTAGCACTCTTAGATTATGTAAATTGCCCTTAGGGTAAAAAGGTTAGAGACGTATGTTAATCACAGAATTGGGTTATTTTGCTTTGCTAGTCGCTTTTATGCTGGCTATCTTGCAAGTGGTACTACCAACTATTGGTGTCATGCGTAATATTGTCGCTTGGCAGCGATTAGCACCGAGCTTAGCGTGGGCACAGTTTGGAGCGATGATAACCTCATTTGTCGCTTTGATGGCAGGCTTTTATTACAATGATTTTAGTCTCGTTTATGTGACGCAGCACTCCAATACGTTACTGCCTTGGTATTATAAGTTATCAGCGACGTGGGGCGGACATGAAGGCTCGCTACTGCTGTGGATGACTATTATGGCGACGTGGTGTGCGCTGGTCTCCTACTTTAGCCGCGGTCTACCGCTATCCATGCGTGCGCGGGTGCTCATCATTCTGGCAGGCGTGCAGATGATGATGCTGGCAATGCTTATTTTTACCTCATCACCCTTTGATCGCACGCTGCCCAACATACCTGTCGATGGCGCGGATCTAAACCCAGTGCTGCAAGATTTTGGTCTGATTATCCATCCGCCTATGCTGTATATGGGCTATGTTGGTATGGTAGTACCCTTTGCCTTTTGTATGGCAGCGCTTTGGGAAGGGCGTTTGGACGCGGTATGGACGCGTTGGTCGCGCCCATGGGCGCTTGCCGCTTGGGGTTTTTTGACTATCGGTATCGGGCTTGGTTCATGGTGGGCGTATTATGAGCTTGGCTGGGGCGGCTGGTGGTTTTGGGATCCGGTTGAAAACGCCTCATTACTACCGTGGCTGGCGGGTTTAGCGCTTATTCACTCGCTTGCAGTGACTGAAAAGCGCGGCGTATTCAAAGCGTGGACGATCATGCTAGCGATTTTTGCCTTTGCGCTTAGTCTGCTAGGCACGTTCCTTGTGCGCTCAGGGGTCATTACCTCTGTGCATTCATTTGCCGCTGATCCAACGCGTGGCCTTGTTATCTTGATTATCTTGGGCATTATCGTCGGCAGTGGTCTGCTGATGTTTGCCGTGCGTGGTTGGCGCTTGACCGTCGAGAGTCAGTATCAGCTTATCTCACGCGAGTCGTTTTTAGTTATTAATAACGTCATTATCTTGATTGCGACTTTGGTAGTACTACTAGGTACGCTCTATCCAATTATCGCTGATGCCTTTAATTTGGGCCAGGTATCGGTGGGCCCTCCATACTTTAATGCGCTATTTGTGCCCTTAACTTGGCTGTTGTTAATCGCTATGGGTATGGGCTCCAACATCCGCTGGAAGCAGGACAAGCGTCCGCTACTCGGCGTAGGTATGGTCATAGCCGCTAGCAGTCTAGTATTGGCAGCGATTGTCACTTACTTTACCAGTCCGTCGGCCATGCTCAACATTGGCGTCACACTAGCGGTGAGCTTTTGGGTGCTCTTGTGGATGGTGGTTGATTTTAAAGATAAAACCAAGAACGCACCGAGCCTTGTTAAAGGCCTACGCCAATTGCGCCTTAGCTATTGGGGGCAACAAACGGCTCATATTGGCGTCATCATCGCTGTTATTGGCGTCGCTTTCACTAGTACTTTGAGTATCGAGCGTGACGTGGCACTTGGACCCAGCGACAGCGTCAATGTTCAAGGCTACGACTTTACGGTAAAAGACTTCCGTGAAGTGAAAGGTAGCAACTTTGATGGCATGCAAGCTGAGGTTGAAGTGACCAAAGATGGCCGCGACATCACTACCCTGTATCCTGAGAAGCGTACTTACATCATCAGTATGATGCCGATGACTGAGGCTGCTATTGATGCCAATCTTATGCGCGATCTGTATGTGGCATTGGGCGAGCCTATCTCGGAGGAGAGCAACCAATGGGCAGTACGTATCTATGTTAAACCGCTGATCCGCTGGATTTGGCTGGGTGCGATTATTATGGCATTGGGCGGACTGATTAGTATGCTGGATAAGCGCTATCGTCTTAAAAAGACCAAAAGATCTGCGCAAGTGATGACAAATACAGATACTTCTGTACGTATCGACGCTCCTGTAATCAATAAGGAGGCTTAATATGCCTGACAAAAACACAGCACCTGCGTCCAAAACTAAGACGATGAATAAAAAGCAGATGAAGATATGGTTTTTGATTCCGCTTATCGTCTTTGCAGGCTTTATCGTCATGCTCTATATGCGTTTAGGTCAGCCGACAGATATCGTGCCTAATACTGCGCTTGAGCGCCCTGTACCGACGTTTGAGCTACCGCTATTGTCAGATACGACGCGAGTCATGACCAATGATAATTTGCCCGAGCAGCCCTTTTTAATTAATGTTTGGGGCTCTTGGTGCCCTACTTGTATCGTTGAGCATCCATTTTTGATGGAGTTAGAAGAACGCGGCGTCAATATCGTCGGCATCAACTATAAAGATGAGATCGGTAATGCGCTAAGCTACCTAAACCAGCGCGGCGATCCATTCTCGATGTCTATCCAAGATCTATCAGGTCAATTTGCATTAGATTTAGGGTTAACCGGTGCACCCGAAACCTTTATCGTCGATGGCGAAGGGGTGATCCGTCAGCACATCATTGGTGAGATTAATGAGGCTAATTGGCAAGCGCGTATTACGCCATGCCTTATGGTACTCAATAAAGCCAATGAGACTGCTAGCACACCAGATGCTACTCAAGTTGAGGAGGCCTGCCAATGAGTATCAGTATCTATAATGTCATCAATAAAAATGGCTTTAGTAAACGAGTCATAAGGTTGGCAAGCGTGTTGCTAGCTCTAGTACTATCTTTGGTAATAGGAGTGAATGCTAATGCGGCAATTGACGTCTATGATTTTGACTCAGTGCAGCAAGAAGCGCAGTACCGAGGCTTGATCGAGGAGCTACGCTGCCCTAAATGTCAAAACCAAAATCTAGCAGGATCTGACGCACCTATCGCGCAAGATCTCAAACAAAAAACCTATGATATGGTCAAAGATGGCCGTAGTGATGGCGAGATTCGCGTTTATATGCAAGAGCGCTATGGCGACTTTATTAGCTACAAGCCGCCAGTACGCCCCTCAACTTGGATATTATGGTTTTTTCCGCCGCTGCTGTTGATTTTATTGATTGGTGGCTGGTTTTGGCAAAGTCGCCGTCGTCAGATCGCAGCTCAAAGTCAAACAGGTACTGCTGCCGAGCATACAGAGGCGTTGAGTGCGGCAGAAAAAGCGGAGCTGGATCGCTTACTATCACGAAGCAATGCGCGCGATAGAGTAGATCATGATATCACCAGCATAAAGGATAAAAAATGACCCTATTTTCTACTTTTGGCTTATTTATCGCCCTAAGCCTATTAATCAGCTTAGTATTAGCGGTCATCGTTGTTATGCCTTGGCTGCGTGCGGCTCGTAGACCTGAAAAGCCAGTAGATAATCAGCTACTCGATATCAACGTCGCTGTGTTCCGCGAGCGCCTCGCTGAGCTACAAACAGATAAAGACAGCGGCGTCATAGATGACACTCATTATCAAAACCAAAAGCTTGAGCTTGAGCGCCAACTGCTCGATGCGCAGCGTCAAATCACGCCGATGGTCGTACCCGGCGTCAAAAGCCGTTTGATTGTGATGATATGGGTACCTGTTTTGGCAGCGCTAGCTTATTTATTAATCGGTGATCGTACGCCTGTATTCAATCTCTGGGCAAGCGAGGACAAAGTCGGTCAAGTGGCTGATGATCTATTAACGGGTAAAATTGATCAGCCGCCTGCGTGGGCAATTGAAGATGGCAATCAGCTTATAAGTGCCATGCAGACCAATGTGCATCGTCATGCTGATGACCCTGATCGTTGGATGCGCTTATCCGAGCTATTCTTATCGCTTGAGGCCACGCCGTCTGCGATTGAAGCCCTATCGCGTGCGTACCGCCTCTCTCCAGATAACGAAGAGATTGCCGCCACTTACGCCCAAATCAGCTTTTTTGCTAATGAGGGTCAACTCAACGCCGACAGTCGCCGCGTATTGCAAGATTTGCTGGCCAAAAACCCGCAGCACGAAGGCGCGCAGATGCTCATGGCAATGGGCGAGGCGCGTAGCAGTAACTTTGACGAAGCGCAAAGTTGGATCAGCCGTTTGCGCGGCAGTATTGCCGCTAAGCCTGGTGATCATAGCCAGGCGCTGGCAAGTTTGGATGAACTCAGTGCTAACGTAAACGCGCAGCAAGAGCAAGCGGCTCAAGGTGTCGAGGTAACTGTAACGGTCAATAGTAGTTTGTTGCCTTTGATTAAAGGTGATGATGTGCTCTTTGTCGCTATTCGTGATGTCAACGGCGGACCACCGTTTGCTGCTAAGCGCTTGCCTATTAGTGTGATTAAGCAGGGCGAGGCGAGTATCAGTCTTAGTGATCTGGATGCGATGATGCCTGAGCGTACGCTAGCACAAGCACGCGCAGATAAAGTACAGCTGGCAGTCGTGGCACGTATTAGTCATAGCGGTAATGCTATTGCAGAGTCTGGCGACTTATCGGGCAATCCTGTCGTTATTAGCAGCGAGCAAAATCAAGTCAATGTTGCGATCAATCAGCAAGTACCCTAATGATTTTAATGAGCTGAGAAACTACTTTAAGACAAACTACCTAGCGCCATAATGGCGCGCAATAGTATTATTTGAACAGTGAAGTCATGACAATTGATGTCTAAGTTATGAAAAAACTTGAGCTTTGCAAAGCCACAAGGTAAGGTGAGCTTGCAATCAACCAATCCCTGATTACAATTTGTTATAAAACCTTATCCCAAAACCCTTTTAAGGAGAGTCGCTACATGATGCGTATTATTTTGCTAGGTCCACCAGGCGCTGGTAAAGGCACCCAAGCCCAGTTCATCTCAAAAGAGTATGATATCCCGCAAATCTCGACGGGCGACATGCTACGTGCGGCGATCAAAGAAGGTAGCGAGCTTGGCAAACAAGCTGAAGGCGTGATGAACGCAGGTGGTCTGGTATCAGATGATCTCATTATTAATTTGGTCAAAGAGCGCATCGCTAAACCTGATTGTGCTAATGGCTGTATTTTAGACGGCTTCCCGCGT
Source organism: Psychrobacter sp. T6-4 (assembly GCF_052258425.1). NCBI lineage: Bacteria > Pseudomonadati > Pseudomonadota > Gammaproteobacteria > Moraxellales > Moraxellaceae > Psychrobacter > Psychrobacter sp. T6-4. The sequence continues at coordinate 41,961 of NZ_JBQQEZ010000012.1, read as the reverse complement.
ACCATTCCGCAAGCGCAGGCACTAGCTGCAGCTAACGTCGATATCGACCATGTTATCGAGATTAGCGTCCCTGATGATGAGATCGTCAAGCGTCTATCGGGTCGTCGCCAGCATGCAGGATCAGGCCGCGTTTATCATATCGATCACAATCCGCCAAAGGTTGAAGGTATCGATGATGTCACAGGCGAGCCTTTGATCCAGCGTAAAGATGACAAAGAGTCGACGATTCGTGATCGCCTAGCGACTTATCATGAGCAGACCTCAACGCTAGTAGGTTTTTATCAAGAAAAAGCCAAAGAAGGTAGCAGTGCACCTAACTATGATAAGTTCGATGGTACGCAGCCTATCGAAGACGTTAAGGCACAAATTTTGTCAGCGCTAAAAGGCTAGTTTTATTTAAGGCTAATTTTATTTATAGTTATAAAAACCTCGACTGCTATGGTCGAGGTTTTTTGTATTTTAAAACCAAAAAAACCGCCAACTAAAAAAGAGGGCGGTTTTTTTACTCACTTAATGCTTAGCTTTTAATACAAGAGCTTAAGCATTACCTTGCGCGTCTACTTGTGCTTGCTGTTGGCTTTGCGCGTAGGCTTGGTCAAAGTTGACTGGCGCAAGCAATAACTGCGGGAAGCTACCACGAGTGACGATATCACTGATGACTTCACGAGCATAAGGGAACAAAACGTTAGGGCAATATGCACCTAGGATTTGACCGATTTGATCTTCAGGGATGTTCTTTAATAAAAAGATACCGGCTTGGTGAACTTCAGCGATAAAGGCCGGCTCTTCAGCATTCTTTGCATTGACACTCACCGTCAGAATCACTTGATAATGATCATCATCAAGTTTTTCAGCATTGCTTGATAAGTTGATATCAAGCTCAGGATTCCACTCTTTGGTAAATACGCCTGCGCCTGGGACTTCAAGTGACATGTCCTTAACATAAATGCGCTCTAGTGCCAATTGCGGTTGTGCTTGTTCTTCAGCCATGATAATTCCTTATAAATTTAAACAAAATATAGCCAATATGACGATAAGGCCAAACGACTATTTAATAGGTCACAAGATTTAGTAAGTAAAAAAGGTAATATAGCAGATTAACCCGCTAGTAGCTCATCGAGCTTGCCTTGCTGATTAAACTGATTGAGCTCATTAAACCCGCCAACAAAAGTATCACCGATAAAGATCTGCGGCACTGTGCGGTAGTTATTGGTTTTTTGCATCAAAGCGCGGCGCTCATCACTGCTGATGTCGTGCATGCCAATCTCTTCAAAGCTTACGCCTTTGGACTCTAATAGTTTTTTGGCGTTAGTGCAATATGGGCAAATAGGAGTGGTATATACTTTAACAGGTACGCTCATAATAGTTCTTCCTTAATAGTTATTGGAGTAGGGATGCAACGTTATCATTAGTAGACGCTACAGTAGTGAATCGTATAATAATAAAGTGAATCGTATAATAGACAGTATAGACAGCCATATTATCAATTGCCAATGAGTTAATGGCAATGATAACTTTAATTATTGTCATCTATAGAATGGGGCTTGGCCTATTAAAATCAAGTTTTAAGCATTCAGAGTGTTTTGCTTTTATCACTAAAGTGAGAAACAAAGCATAAAAAAAGACACCATATAGTTATGATGTCTGGTTTGAATATCTAAATCGCTACTGCTTATTTACTTAGTTTTGGCTTAGATTTGCCCTTTTTATTCTGCGTGTCTTTTAGGCCAACGAGTGGCATACCAGCGCCTTGCCAGCCGCCAATACCGCCCTCTAGACGATAGACGTTGTCTTTGCCAATCATTTGTATCGCCGCGCCTGCTTGTACACCGATGTCACAGATGATAATTACTGGATCTTCGATAGCCCGTATCTCATCCAAGCGATCTTTGAGCTGAGTGAATGGAATATTACGACTGCCTTGGATATAGCCTGTCGTATATTTTTTGGCAGGTCGAATATCAATCAGCTGCGCGTTTTGCGAATTGACCATCATACCGAGAGTGTTTGGAGATATCTTTTTGCCGCTACGCTTGCTCTCAATAGTAAAAAACAAGATAGCAAGTACGGCTAAAATACCGAATAAGAACGGGTGGTTACCCATAAATTCAAGTGCACGATCCAAACTAGACCTCCAAAATATAAGTGTTCTATCAGTTGGCCTGATAAAAATGAACAAGGGGCTATTATACCGACTAGGTTGTCTATAGTAAACGTATGAAAACTACTCAATGCGTCTGTCTTAATAAGGTTTGGTATCTGCCTCATCGGTAAGGGTCACTAAGTTCTCAACGCGGCGCTGAAGAACCTCGCCATCAGCGACTGCCTGCCATAGCGCGCAGCCTTTGGAGTTATGAGTATGGCGACAGTCTCGGAACTGACAGTAGCCTGATAGCGGTGCAAGCTCAACGAATCCTGAGATGATGTCATCTGGAGTCAGATGCCAGATACCATACTCACGAATACCTGGGGTATCGACGATGCCACCTTGAGTTAGATCAGCTGGATTGAAGGGTAGCAAACGGCTAGTCGTTGTCGTATGCTGCCCAAGCTGCGAGTTCTCTGAGATGATGTTAACGCTTTGCGCCGACTCTGGCAGCAGCGCATTAATCAGACTGCTCTTACCGACGCCAGACTGACCGGCAAATATCACCAGCTTGTTATCGATATAGCGTTTGAGCTCGCCAAGTCCTTGTTGTTCACCCGTCTGTAATACATTCTCTGGACAATCCACTGAGGTCAAGACACTATCATAACCAAGCGCTGCATATTGCGTTAATAGTTCACGCGTATTGACAGTAGACTCGCCCTCTAATAGATCCGCTTTATTGAGTACCAGCAGAGGTTGTACGCCTGCATGATGACAAACCACAAGATAGCGATCGATCAAGGTAGGCGCGGCAGCAGGTAGCGGCGCAAAGACAATCGCTAAGATATCGATATTGGCGGCAACCGGTTTGAGCTTATGGTAGCGGTCGGGGCGAGATATCATCGAGGTGCGCGGTTTTACTGACTCAATACGGCCAAAACCTGTGTTGGAGTCCGCCGTCCAGCGCACTTGGTCACCTGCAGCCAGCATCGGCAAGTTGGTACGCACATGACAGCGCCAGACATCACCCAAGGCCAACTCCTGCCAAAACGGCTCAGGGTCATCAGGGGCAAACTCAGGCTGCTTAGGTATCACAGCAGGTAAGCTTGTGACTTGTACCTCCAATTGCTTACCAAAGTGCGCCATCACCACGCCATCCATCAAGCTATCATCGATGCTGTCTTGGCTGGCAAGTTGTTGTTTGTCTATACGACGAATCTGCTGTTTAGTGAGTTTGCGCTGCCGTATCAATGCCATAAGTACTGCCTGTGTTGTTTTAATTGCGATAAAAATATGTCTCAGTGTAGCGTGAAAATTTGATAACATACAGCCTAAGCTTGACAGAGGTTTTGTAAAGCCTGCAAACCACTTGTACATCATCACTGTGCATACTACTAATAGGATCGCTTATGAGTACCGATGACCATCCCAACAAGATTAAAATTAAAAACCAAGGTAAGAAGGGTTTGGTCTGGATTGACCTTGAGATGACAGGGCTTGATACCTTGAACGATGAGATCATCGAGATTGCGACAGTGGTGACGGATGAGGATTTGAACGTATTAGCCGAAGGGCCTGTTTTTGCGATTAAAGTCTCTGACCAAATCTTGAACAAGATGGATGACTGGAACACCAAGCAGCATGGTCAGTCAGGTCTGGTCGATCGCGTACGTCGTAGTAAAGTGACACTAGCTGAAGCCGAAGAGGAAACCATTAAGTTTTTGAATAAATGGGTCGATAGTGGTAAGTCGCCGATGTGTGGCAACTCGATTTGCCAAGACAGACGTTTTATGGCGCGGCAGATGCCTGAGCTTGAGCGCTTTTTTCATTATCGTAATTTAGACGTGTCCTCGATCAAAGAGCTGTGCTTTCGCTGGCGTCCTGATATCCTAAAAAACTTTGAAAAGGGCGGTAGTCATTTAGCTTTAGATGATATCCGCGACTCAATTCGCGAGCTTAAGCACTATCGCCAGCACTTTTTTAAATTGATGGATTAAGGTTTTTGTCGGAGTTGTAGGTTGCGCCTTACGCACTAATTGACGATGATTAAGGTCTGGATGGTGCGTGAAATGCACCCTACAATCTACACTAAATAAATCATCTCACTAAATACTGAAACTCAACCAGTGCAAATTCTGCTTCATCTAAATGCTCGTCTGCCACTACTGCGCCAATCACCGCGCTCACTTTTGGCTGTCTTGACTCTGTATCGATCAGTCGCCAATCACCTAACACATAACGTATTTTGTTATTAGTCGTTTGATGAATATCTGGGCGATGCGTATGCCCATGCAATAAGGCATCATCGTTATTAACCGCCTGCGCGACGGACTGCTCATTGACGTCCATAATGTAGGCCGCCTTTTTACTATTATTTTGCTTACTTTTGGTGCGTATGTTGTCGGCGATGGCGAGGCGCTTCTCTAATGATTTATTGAGCAGATACCATTTGGCCAGTGGACTGCGAATCGCTTTACGAAACAGCTGATATTTTTTATCATCTGTACATAGCGCATCACCGTGCTCTAGGCGAAAATCTTGCTCACCAATCGTCAATGGATAAGGTTCAGCAATCAGCTCACCGCCAAACAGATTGAGAAATCCTCGATCCAGTAGAAAATCTCGATTGCCATGCATGACCAAGATCTCGCAGCCCTGCACACGTAGCTGTTTTAGCCTATTGATTAAAGGGGTTAGCCAGTGGCTTGTGCGTGCCTCATCCTCTAGTGACAGATACATATCATCACCGAGCCAGACCTCAAACCAGTCGCCTAATATAAACAGCCGTTTAAGATTTGGCAGCGCTAAGCAGTCATTTAATAGCGCTAAAAAAGCCTGCACAAGGGCAGGCTCATCAAGCGATAAATGCAAATCGCTAATCAGTACTTGCCGTATATCATGCGGGCGAGTGGTGAGTAAGTGATCAAAGCTTTGCATCTATCATAACCTCTTTTATCTTATAGGCTATTTACAACTAAGGGGTAAATAGCCGAGCAAAAACTACTCAGAAACGACTTTAGCAGAGTTGATAACGACCGCCTCTTTTGGCACATCGGCATGCATACCGAAACGACCAGTCGGAACGCCGCGCAGTTTTTCGATGACATCCATACCACTGGTAACTTTACCAAAGACAGTATAACCCCAACCCTGCGCGTTTTTACCGCTATGGTTCAAAAAGTCATTGTCTTTTACATTGATAAAGAATTGGCTGGTCGCTGAATGCGGGTCTTGAGTACGCGCCATAGCGATGGTGCCTTTATCATTTTTTAGACCATTATCCGCTTCATTCTCTACTGGCGCATTGGTCTTTTTCTCATTCATTTGGGCGTCCATACCGCCGCCTTGAATCATAAAGCCGTCGATGACGCGATGAAAGATTGTTCCTTCATAATGCCCAGAATTGACATAATTTAAGAAGTTCTCTACTGTTTTTGGTGCTTTTTCTTCATTGAGTTCAATAGTGATGTTACCCATTGAGGTCTCCAACTCTACGACTGGCATGTTGCTCATGGTTATCTCCTGATTGTTTGCGTTGGTTAATGGATCGGGCTGACTGTCTGTAGTGGTCGTACTAGCGCTATTGGTGCTACTAACGCAACCTAATATAAATAAAGGGGCAAATAAGCTGGCAAACCCAAATGATTTGATAGCGTGCATAGATCTTCCTTGTGTCTCTAAAAGGCAATCCTAATTTAGAGGCTAGTCTAACGGCTTTTTCATGTCATGTCATGTATCTGGCTGTTAATGAGTTTGCAAAAGCTGATAGAATAACGCTAATTTATTTTTTATATAAAATTAGAGCCTACCGTAAAAGGCTTAGGAGCACAAATTAATGACTGAGCATACAAAACCTAACGAGCCAAAAAACGATTTTATCCGCAATATTATTCGCCAAGATGTAAAAGCACAAAAATACGAGAAAATCGTTACTCGTTTTCCGCCTGAGCCTAATGGTTACTTGCATTTAGGGCACGTTAAATCCATTTGCCTTAACTTTGGCGTAGCAAAAGAGTTCGATGGTATCTGTCATCTGCGCTATGACGACACCAACCCAACTGCTGAAAAGCAGGACTACATCGACAATATCAAAAACGATGTGAAATGGCTCGGTTTTGAATGGGCAGGGCAGGCACTACACGCGTCTAGCTACTTCGATCAGCTCTATATATGGGCGGTGCAACTGATAGAGCAAGGCGATGCTTATGTTGATTTGCAAACCCCTGAACAAATCAAAGAGAATCGTGGCTCATTTAATGAGGCTGGCACACCGTCACCGCAGCGCGATGCTAGTGTCGAGGACAATCTCAAGCGCTTTGCTGATATGAGAGACGGTAAGTTTGCCGATGGCGAGGCCGTACTACGTGCCAAGATAGACATGTCTGATGCTAATATGAATATGCGCGATCCGATACTCTACCGCGTCATGCATCAAGAGCATCATCAGACGGGTGATAAATGGTGCATCTATCCGATGTATGATTTTGCCCATCCTTTATCCGATGCATTAGAAGGCATCACGCATTCGTTATGCACGCTTGAATTTGAAGATCATCGTCCATTTTATGATTGGGTTGTGGCAAAGATTGGCTTTGAGACGCCGCCGCATCAGTATGAGTTTAGTCGCTTAAACGTCGATCATACGTTGACCAGTAAGCGTAAGCTCAAGCAGCTCGTAGACGAAGGTATTGTTGACGGTTGGGATGATCCGCGTATGCCAACGGTTGCAGGTATGCGCCGCCGTGGTTATACGCCTGAGGGCTTGCGCGACTTTTGTGATCGTGTTGGTGTATCAAAGGCAGATGGCGTAACTGATATGCGCCTGCTTGAATTTAGCATTCGCCAGTCCTTAGATGATACGACAGCACGCGGTATGGCAGTACTCAAACCGCTAAAAGTAACCATTACGAACTTTAGCGACGCGGTTAGTCAGTGGCAAGATTTAAAAGCCGATAGCGTCAACGCCCGCTGGGACGCAGACGCGCAAACCTTGTGGCTGACCCAGCCCAAGCACCCTAATGTCGATATGGGCGAGCGTGAGATTCCTTTTACTAAGGAGCTGTACATTGATCAAGGCGATTACGAGATAGAGCCGCCAGCAGGTTATAAGCGTCTGTCGCCACAAAAGCCTGAGATACGCCTGCGTAATACTTATGTACTCGCAGTCACAGAGCATATCACCGATGATAGCGGCAACGTTGTTGAGCTAAAAGCTACCATAGATCCGACCACTTTGGGACAAAATCCTGAAGGCCGCAAGGTCAAAGGCGTCATTCATTGGGTATCGGCGAGCCAAGGTATTCCTGCCACAGTACGACTTTATGAGTCGCTATTTAGTGTCGAAGACCCAAGTAGCGTCAGCGATGTCCACGAAGCACTGAACCCCAATTCATTAACCGTACTCAACGCAGTCGTCGAACCTTCGTTAGTTGAAGCGGATGCAGGCACGCGCTTTCAGTTTGAGCGCGAAGGCTACTTTATCTCAGATAGCCAAGAGCACAGTACCGATACGCCAGTATTTAATCAGATTGTCAGCTTACGTGATAGCTATAAGCCGGCTTGATGCCAATTTACAATCGTCTTATATCAGAAATTTGTCTGGCTTTATAAGGCAGACTCAACTTTTAATATGTAAACTCATAGCAATGATAAGAGTAACGCGTTTATGACTAAAAAATCGATTAACCTAGCACTACAAGGTGGCGGCTCGCATGGCGCTTTTACTTGGGGCGTTTTGGATCACTTTATGGAAGATGGCCGCGTCAGTATCGAGGGCATCACAGGTACCAGTGCTGGCGCGATGAATGCGGCGGTACTGGCGCAGGGCTACATGGAGGGCGGCCCAGATGGCGCGCGCGAATCGCTTGAGAAGTTTTGGAGTCGAGTGGCCTACATGGGCGCGCTTAGTCCTATCAAGCGTAGTCCTTTGAGTATTCTGACAGGGAGCTGGGCGATGGATGACTCGCCCGCTTATCTTATGATGGACTTATTTAGCCGCGTAGCCTCACCTTATAATACCAATCCTTTGAATATCAATCCGCTACGTGATCTGATTGAATCCACTGTCGATTTTGACAAGGTTAGAGCTTGTAGTGTACTAAAGCTGTTTGTAGCGGCAACCAACGTCCATACGGGCAAAATAAGAGTGTTTGACCGTGACGAGTTGACCGCAGATATGCTGCTGGCTTCAGCATGTTTGCCTTCTTACTTTCAAGCGGTTGAAATTGATGGCGTACCGTATTGGGATGGCGGGTATGTGGGTAACCCGCCTCTGTATCCTCTGTTTCATACGACTAAGTCCAAAGATATTATGATCGTGCAGATCAATCCGATTGAGCGCAACGAGACACCCAAAAGCGCGATCGAAATACAAAACCGTATTAATGAGATTACCTTTAACTCATCATTACTTAGAGAACTGCGCGCCATTGATTTTGTTAGTCGTCAATTGCGTGAGAACAAGCTTGATAGAACACGCTACACTGAGGTTCTAGTACACCGTATTGAAGCGACAGAACAGATCAATCCACTGTCAGCATCTAGTAAGATAAACTCTGAGTGGGCGTTTTTGACACATCTACGTGATATTGGCCGCGCTTCAGCGAAAGCCTTTTTAGACGAAAACTATGACAGACTAGGTGAGGAGTCTACCTTCGATTTGCGCCGCGAGTTTTCATAAACACGTGATACCAGCCTTAAACTCAACATTAGTAGTTTGCAATTAAGCCCATTTCAAGTAAGCTTGAGATGGGTTTTTTATAAGCGCAAAATATTAAGGACGAGGCAATGGCGAAATTTTTAAACAGTAGCGGCACAACTTACCATTTAGAAGAGCTGATTAAAAATGCTTCTGATCGGCTGATTATTATTAGCCCTTATCTAAAGCTGAACGAGCGTATCAAAGAGTTATTAGAAGACCGTAATCGTCTCAAAATTGATATTCGTATCGTTTATGGCAAAAATGATCTGCATCCAGAAGAGATCAATTGGCTCAAAAACCTTACCTTTATACGCACTAGCTTTTGCAAGAACCTGCATGCTAAATGCTACTTAAATGAGAATGAATGCATCATCACTAGCCTCAATCTGTATGAATTTAGCCAAGTGAATAACAATGAGATGGGTGTACTAATCTTTCGCAATGATGATGCCAAGCTATATGCAGATACTTATGAAGAAGCGCAGCGTATTATCCGTATCAGTGATGAGGTACGCATGTCACTTGAAAAAGTAAGCGAGAAGGCGGCTGCGACTGACAACAGTATTACTGATGACAAAAATAAAACGGTAGACAATCACTCTTCTACCAAACCAGTAGAGATGACACCCAACTATTCTAAATTAACAACGGCTAAACTAGCCAAAGAGCTGGGGCTAAAGACGCAAGAGCTCAATAGTAAACTACTTGAAGCAGGTTACTTAGAGGATAAAGAAGGCGAGCTGGTATTGACCGAGGCAGGACGTACAGCAGGCGGTAGTAGCAAACGCGGAAGATACGGTGAATTTTGCCTATGGGAATCGGGTATGGTTATCTAAATATTTATAAACAAAAGTATTCATGTATAGTTAAAAATGGAATAAATATCTTACAATTGCTCACAGCATAGTCATAACCGATTTGCTAAAGTAAGATTAGGTTTTGCCTAGCGACTATTTTGCCTAGCTGCTATTTATTGCGGTATACTTTAGTAGCTTGTCAACATCAGCGTGACTAAATGAGCGGCGCAGATAGCGCTAAGCGTTTGTACAATTAAAACTAAAATTCACAACAAGGAGCTTTACATGGCACATTTACGTTTAGGTGATGATGCACCAAACTTTGATGCGAACACCACAGATGGTCAGATTAACTTTTATGATTGGGCGGGTGATAATTGGGTAGTGTTCTTCTCGCACCCAGCTGATTTTACCCCAGTATGTACGACTGAGCTTGGCCGCGCTGCTGCCTTGAATGGCGAGTTCCAAAAGCGCGGTGTCAAGCCAATCTGTATTTCTGTTGATAGTATCGAAGATCATCATCAGTGGGCAAAAGATATCGGCGAGACACAAGGCACGGACTTGAACTTCCCAATTATCGCTGATCCCAATAAAGAAGTGGCTGAGCTGTATGACATGATGCATCCTAATGCTGACAGCACGCATACCGTACGTAGTGTCTTTATTATTGATCCTAACAAAAAAATCCGCCTGACTCTGACCTATCCTGCCAGCTGTGGTCGTAACTTTGATGAGATCATCCGAGTCATTGATGCTATTCAATTGTCTGATGAGTACAATATTGCCACACCAGTAGACTGGAAAGATGGCGATGACGTTATTATTCCGCCAAGTGTCAAAAACGAAGACATCGCGACAAATTACCCTAAAGGTCATACTGAGATTAAGCCTTACTTGCGTACTACGCCTGCACCAAACAAGTAAGTCGTATTTAGCATGCACACTAAGAGCCTCATAACGTCACGTTATGGGGTTTTTTGTTGTCTATTATTATTTCAAAGATTGATTGCTGTGCTAGACTCAAGACGTAGAATATATTAACGTAGCTTACTAACAAACCATTATCTTAAACCATATAAAAGGACTTTATCATGAAAAAATTATACGTGACCCGCACGGCTCCCAATCCACGTAAAGCACTTATTTTAATGGCGTCAAAGGGTATAGATATCGACGATGTTGATGATATCGATATTGTAGATATTGACTTTGGTAGCAGTGAGCAGATGGGCGAGGCATTCACGCAGATTAACCCGATGCAGACGGTGCCAGTACTAACCTTAGGGGATGGGACGGTGCTCAATGACTCACAAGCAATATGTGAGTACCTTGACCGCGTTTACGGCGAGCGTTCAGTCATGGGCAATGATGTGGTACAGCGCGCGCAAGTGTGTTCAATGCGCCGCGTCGCTGAGTTTGAAGTGCTCTACAACTTTATGTTAGCCTTCCAGCACAGCCACCCCTCAAAAGCTGAGCGCGTAGAGCAGGTAGCCGATTTTGTAACGCCGTCCATCAATCGTGCCTTACAAGCGCTACCTTATTTTGAAAAAGCTTTAGAGGGTCGTGATTATCTAGTAGGTGATCAATTGAGTTTTGCAGATATTGTCTTGTACTTAGGTCTGGATTTTGGGAAAGCGCTCAAGGTAAATCCAACTGAACAAGGGGACAATTTAGCTCGTTTTTATCAGCATATGCATGAGCGCTTTAGTATCAAAAATATGGCTAAAGCTAAGCCTGCTAAAGAATAGGAATATAAAACTCTTAAATGATCTAAAACGTTGTAAGGTTTTTGTGAGAAAAACAAACAAGTTTTTACAGCGTAATCTAATATTTGCTAGTTATGATGATATGAGTGATAAGTACTTCTTATCACTCATATAGTTTTTAGTTGAACCATTATTAATTTAAACTTTTATCTATAACGATATAGGTAGAATCTGCGTAAGGTGATAGCGGTATGACATCAGTATATAAAGTGTTTGGAGTGTTGGTTGGCGCCGCTTTAGGTATTAGCGCTTGTAGTGATCCTGCGCAGAGCAGCGCTTCAAACGTAGAGCGCTCAAGCATAAATGATACAGACTTGTCTGATGATACTATTGCCCCAGCTGATAATACCACCACCTTAGCTGATGAACAGGCACCTTCTGTTGATAATAGTAGTGCAGAAGACAAATTGATTGATGATCTTATTCAGTATCGCTGGATTTTGGTAGATGCACTCAGTGATGAGAGTCAACCTTTAACTTCACTTTTAGATATCAAAAATCAAGTCACTGCATCGTTCATCCAGCGTCAAGGCAAAAACAGCTTAATCTATAGCGTTGGCTGCAACACGATGAGTGCAGGCTATCAGCTACAAGGCAATGAGATGACAATCGACAACAGCATGAGCACTAAAATGTCATGTGCTGACTTAGATTTGGTTGAAAATCGCTTGAACGATTTAATGCAAGGGGTCAATCAGTTAGAGCTTACTAATGATAAAGACAATGGCTCGATACTAACTCAAATAACTGATAATGGAGTTACTCTGCAGTGGCGCGGCAAAATGACGGCAAAAGCTAAGTATGGCAGTCGAGGCGAGACGATATTTTGGGCAATAGATGCTCAGACTACGCCGTGCACAGATAATAGCGCGCAAGTGTGCTTACAAGTAAAACCTGTAGTGTACGACGATCAAGGTATAAAGGTTAGCGAGGGCGAGCGCGTAGAGTTTGCAGGCACTATAGATGGCTATGAGCATAGTAGTGAGTTCGATCAAGTGCTACGTTTGCACCGTTATGCTCTAAACGCTAGCAATAATAGTATGCAAACTGCGTCAAACAATAACTATGCTTATGTGCTTGACACTATTGTTGAGCAAACTGAAGTCAATTAATTAGCGTATGTTACCTAGATCCTCTTCGCTTAGACGCCAGCGTCCTTTTTTCTTGGAGCTACCGCGTCCGCGCATGGCACTGTTAAGTATCAGCTTGTTCATAGAGTGACTCGAGTGCGCATGACAAATTGCGCAGGCGAGACCATCTGCCGCATCTTGCTGAGGCACCACATCTAACGACAGTATGCGACAAACCATTTCTTGTACTTGCTCTTTGGCGGCTGCGCCATAACCACAAACCGCTTGCTTAATCTGGCGCGCGGTATACTCTGACACTTCTAAGTCCAGCGCTACCATAGCGGCAATAGCAGCTCCGCGCGCCTGACCGAGCTTGAGCGCTGAGTCGGGGTTTTCTGCCATAAATACTTGCTCGATAGCGGTATAAATAGGCTCATTAGCATATTTGATGTGATATTCAGTAATGCGAGTGAGACCGTTAAATATGCGCTTTAGGCGCTCGGGCATCTCTTTGGTATCCGTACGAATAGTACCTGCATCAATAAAGGTTAGTTTGTCACCGGTTTGCTGGATGATGCCATACCCTGTCATACGAGAGCCTGGATCTATTCCAATAATAATTGCCATAAGGGTCCGTTTTTGTGTTGCGTATATTTTGTTTGGCAGCTTTGCACTTAAAATGCGGCGCTAAGTTTGATAGTATAGCAAGCCATCCCCATATACATCATACGTTAACGATTTTTTATTGACGATTACATTTTAAGTTTTTTACAGGACGACATTTTATGGGTCAGATAGTTGGTATCGCCATTGTTTGGTTTATTATCGAGATGCTCATTTGGTATCTGATTGCTCAGACCATTAGTGGCTGGTGGGTATTTATATGGTTTATTATTGCCGCTGTTATCGGCATCGCGCTCATCCGTAAAGGTATGGCGGCGCTAAATCCTATGGCGCAGCAAATGAAAGCTGGCGGCATGATGAACCCATCCATGCGCCCGCAAGAAGCCACAATGCTCAAAAGCGTAGCGATGGCTGGCGCAGGTATCTTGTTGTTGATACCAGGAGTCATTAGTGATCTGATCGCGTTGCTACTGGTCCTGCCACCTGTTCAAAAGAAGCTCAAAGATGTCGCTAATAACTATGTTATGAACAATCAGCAAAAGATGATGGAGATGATGGCAAAACAGATGGGTGGACAGATGGGTGGCCAAAACCCATTTGGCGGTATGAATGGCCAAAACCCATTTGGTGGACAAGGCGGCATGAACAATCAAAGCCCCTTTGGTCAGCAGCCAAATCCTTTTGAGCAACAAAACCCATTCGGTGATGTTTTTAAACAGAACACTACCATTGACGGTACTGCCAAAAATATCCCTAAAGATGTCAAAAAGATTACTAAGTCTGCCAATGATGAATAAGCGTTAGTTCTTATTTTGTAGTGCTCTTTTGATACTTATAAATTGGTACTCATAAAAAAGCCCCTACCTTGAAAAGATAGGGACTTTTTCGTACTACTCAATACGATTTTCTTAATACAACTCTCAGTAGCATATCAGCTAAGTGACAAATCATATTAATCATATAAAACAACCGAAGTGTCGCCGTAAGATGGTGACCCATGAACCGTGAAGTTCAGGGCGGATACGTCATCATCTCTGCAGGTTTCCTGATACACCGCAAGCGGTGCAGGCATACACAATGAGATAATAGATAGCGCATCCTGGTAAAGCATTATCGGCTCAGGGAATAAACATCTACTAGCCAACACTTCAGAATATAATCATAGTAACCAATGAATTAGGCTAATGCAAGTGCGATTACAGTTTGATACGTAGCTTTTGTACTAAGGTGCTTATGAGCTAATTGTCTAACTCAAACGTGAGTAAATGAGTAAAGAATGCTCAGTTTTCAAGTATTTTAAGATGTGTGGTAATATATAGGGCTTTTAGTATCCCAAATAACGGCGTTCATTCACTTGAGGAGCGGTAATCTATGAGCAATACGCAGACCCAGCCTAAGTCTACTGATGACAGTCAGACACATACTGACGATCAGAATAATAAAACTGATGATCAGAATAATAAAAAAACACCTCATGTTTTGATGATTTTGGATGGTTTTGGTCATCGTGAAGAGAGCGATGATAATGCGATAGCTGCCGCAAATACCCCGCATTTAGATAGTATCTACCAGCGCTATCCGCACGGACTGATATCGGCATCAGGTGAAGATGTTGGTTTGCCCCAGGGGCAGTTTGGCAACTCTGAGGTAGGTCATATGAATCTGGGCGCAGGGCGCGTGCTGTATCAGGATTCAACACGGATATCAAGTGAGCTTGTCAGCCGCGAGTTTTACAAAAACGAAGCGCTGGTGAACGCTGTGAACGCTGCTAATGACAAAGGTGGTAACGTGCACATTATGGGTCTGGTCTCTGATGGCGGCGTGCATTCGCATCAAGATCATATCGAGGCTATGTGCCACTCAGCACTGGTTCATGGTGCTAAAAATGTCTTTGTCCACTGCTTTTTAGATGGTCGTGATACACCGCCTAAATCTGCTGATAAATACATCAATCGTCTGCGCGAGCATATCAATAAATTGAACGCTCATTATGAAGGTGGCCGCGTGCAAATCGCTAGTATTATTGGTCGCTACTATGCGATGGATCGTGACAATCGTTGGGATCGCGTGCAAAAAGCTTATGAGCTGATTACCGAAGGCAAAGCCGATCGCATGTCAACTCGTGCTGATGGCGCGGTACAAGCGGCTTACAAATCACGTGAAACCGATGAATTCATCAGCCCCACAACCGTTATAGAGCACGGCGAAACGCCTTTTACCGTTGATGACAACGATGCGCTGATCTTTATGAATTTTCGCGCAGATCGCGCCCGTGAGCTGGCGCAGGCGTTTATACTACCTGATCATGAGTTCTCAGGTTTTGCCCGTCAAAAGCAGCCAAAGCTTGCCGCCTTTGTCATGCTAACCAAATACTCAGATGAGCTTGCAGACAACCCAAAAACCAGCGTTGCTTATTATCCAACTTCGCTAAACAATACGCTCGGTGAGTTTTTGCAAGATCACAACAAAACCCAGTTACGTATCGCTGAAACTGAAAAGTACGCGCATGTCACCTTCTTTTTTAGTGGTGGCCGTGAAGCTGAGTATGAGGGTGAGACGCGTATTTTAGTGCCGTCACCTGATGTGGCCACTTATGACTTACAGCCTGAAATGAGTGCGCCTGAGCTTACCGATAAGCTCGTCGCTGCGATTGATTCGGGTAAGCATGATGTCCTCGTTGTCAACTATGCCAATGGTGATATGGTCGGGCATACGGGCAATTTTGCTGCTGCGGTAAAGGCGGTTGAAGCGTTAGATGAATGTGTAGGCCGCGTTGAATCAGCGGTACGCGCAGCAAATGGTCATATGCTTATCACCGCCGATCATGGTAATTGCGAGCAGATGCATGATTATGATAGCGGGCAGGTGCATACTCAGCATACGACTGAATTTGTGCCTTTGATCTATGTCGGTGAGCAGCCGGTACAAGTGCGCAGCGGCGGTAAGCTTAGTGATGTCTCACCGACGATTTTGGCCTTGATGGAGATGGCGGCACCAGGCGAGATGACTGGTGAGAGTTTGCTGGTTAAAGCCCATTGATGTGCCTAAGATTAGTACGTCATTAAAGCTATACGCTTTATTAGATAGTATGACCTATAACTGCTACTACTGATCATTAACACGTTTGTCTACCGTAGTGAGCATTGATTAAGGGAGAGATACTATTATCTCTCCCTTTTTTATATGGCTTAGGGCGTTTAATTACACTATTATTAACGAGATATCCTCTTTGTTTTTTAGATGAGTCATCTATGTCCTACCTGCGATCTTCTATCTACACGGCTTTGAATAAGCCTATAGTACTGCAACCTACAGCGATAATGCATTACGCATTAGCGCTCAGCTTGTTTGGGTCATTGAGTATCATAGGGAGCAATACTTATGCTGCGCCTACTGACAAAAATACGCTTAAAGTTAGCGCTATAAGTCTCTCAAGTGAATATGACGATAGCGACAGTGATGCCGATGACGATGTCGATAGCGCTCCTGATAACAGTGCTTTGGATGACAGCGATGACTTCGGTAGTGACAACTCTGATGATGATTTGGAGTATCCAATGGACGACTCCGATGATTTGGATTCGGATATACCAGAGGAGGTGTCACGCGTTTCTCTCAATGCTATTAGTCCTGATACGCTAAAGACCTTTGTCAAGGTCGTCGGTTTGGTACGGCGAGAATATATCAATGCGGTAAACGATGAGGCACTATTTAATAATGCGATTAGCGGTATGCTGACTAAGCTTGATAGTCATGCTGAGTTTTTGGATGCAGAAGCTTATGACAACCTGCGTGCGTTTACCCAAGGAGATGTTGGAGATATCGGTATCACCGTTATGTATCAGCCTCAAGCGGGGTACTGGGTAGTCACGGACGTCATCTCCGACTCGCCGGCAGACGAAAATGATATCGATGTTGGTGATTATTTGCACCAAATTGATGACTTTGAGCTGGACGAAAACAACAGAAGTAATGATGTCAAACAGCTATTGTCTGGTATTGCTGGTACGCAGGTAGATGTGGTTACCTCTAGAGCAGGTAGGCGCAAGCATACAACGACGTTACAGCGTAATAATAGTAATCCAAAAGCCATAGAAACCCGACTAGTCGATGGTATCGCTATCATCAAACTGCCTGTATTTCAAAATAACAGCCGTGAAAAAATCATTGAAGGCGTGGTCGGACTTGACGCGCCAGTCTCTGGTATCTTGCTAGATGTGCGTGATAATCCAGGCGGCGTATTATCGTCAGCGATTAATATTGCTAGTCTGTTTATGACAGATACTGACGTGGTACAAGTCAAAAGCCGCAATGCAGATCCGCGTACGCTTAGCACCAAAGGCGTCGCTATTCTCAAACCATTACCTGTGGTGATCTTGCAAAATAGATATTCTGCCTCAGCAGCGGAAGTGTTAGCAAGCAGCCTACAAGCACAAAATCGCGCGCTGATCGTCGGTGAGATCAGTTATGGTAAAGGTTCGGTGCAGTCTGTGATTCCATTAGATAACGAGCAAGCTATCAAGCTGACTGTCGCGCATTATCTAACCGCAAATGGCGGTGAGATTGATGCAATCGGTGTTAAACCTGATGTCATGCTATTGGATAAAGAAAAAACGTGGGAGGCGCAGGCGCTGTCTATATTGCGTGAGCAGATACAGACTGACGGCATACGCTTTATAAATAAAAAAGAACAAAAAACCCAAGGTCAATAAGTTATGAATAATACAGCCATCTAGCGTTTTACCAAGTGACAGAGATATAACCTTACTGACTTGCTGCTAATCTACTTGCTTATCTTCTGCGATATCTAGTTTTTTCATACGATATCTTAAGGAGCGAAACGTAGTCCCTAAACGCTCGGCGGCTTGAGTTTTATTCCAGTCAGTTTGTTTCAAAGCAGTGAGAATCAACTGTTTTTCTTGTTCTAACAGATACTGCTCGAGTCCCTCTACTGGCAACTGTTCTACAGAAGTTTGAGACACGATCGCATTAGCATCAGTCGCTTGCTCGTCAGTAGAGGTGACGTGCTCTGGTTTTTGCTGACCAATCGGATTATCAAAAGCGGCCGCGCCGCGCTCGATCGCTAACGTGTGTCTAATAGCAGAAGGGTAGTGCTGAGTGGTCGTCCGATAAGGATACGCCGCCGTAGAATGCGGTTTGTCTATACTATTATCTTGAATGCTACTATTATCTTGAATGCTACTGCTATCTTGTGTAGTCGGCGGTACTGCGTTGTCAGCCGCATGATCGTCTGCAAGACTGGTTTTTGCGTTTGTCGTTTGCTCTGGTGCTGATACTTCACCAAGTCCTAAATGGGTGACATCAATCACTGAGGTATCAGCCAAAGTAATCGCGCGCTCAAGTAAGTTACGCAGCTCACGCACATTGCCTGCAAACTCGTGTTGCTGCAAGCGCAGGCAAGCCTCATCGGTAATTGTCGGATGCGTATCAAGTTGCCATTCGCGCGCGATCATATTCAAAAAATGCGTCGTCAAAATAGGGATATCATCACGGCGAGTATTGAGCGCCGGCAGTTTAAGCTCGATGACGTTGATGCGATAATATAAATCTTGCCTAAATGTACCCCTTTGTACCAATTGATCTAAATCTTTGTGAGTCGCTGATAGTATACGTATATCTACAGGCACCTCTTTGGTATCACCAATGGCGCGGACGTTTTTTTCTTGAATAGCTCGCAGTAGTTTGACTTGCATGGCAAGCGGCAAATCAGCCACTTCATCTAAAAATAACGTACCCCCATTGGCTTGTTGAAACAGCCCTTGTTTATCTGCGACCGCACCTGTAAAGCTGCCCTTTTTATGACCAAAAAACTCTGACTCCATCAGCTCTGAGGGAATAGCGCCGCAGTTTACAGCGACAAAACTACCCTCGCGGCGCGGACTTAAGTCATGAATCAAGCGCGCGACGACCTCTTTGCCCGTGCCTGACGCGCCAGATAAGAACACAGGCGCTTGCGAGCGTGCCAGCTTGAGTACCGTTTTTTTGAGCGTGAGCATAACCTTAGCGTTGCCGATAAGGCGCTCATCTAACATCTGCTGTTCAGGATTTGACTCAGGTTCAGATTCAGCTTTATGATCTTGGTGAATTACCTTTAGCGCACTCTCTACCAGTTGCCGTAGGCGCGGAAGCTCAAGGGGTTTATTGACAAAATCAAAGGCACCAATCTTTAGAGCCTCAATAGCCAGATCCATACTGCCATAAGCAGTAATCACCGCAACTGGACTGGTTGAGCTATTACTAATGAGCTTGACCAGATCTAGACCTGAACCATCAGGTAAGTTTAGATCCGTCAAACAAAAATCGTAGTGGCTCTCTTGCCAGTATTCTTTTGCCTGCGCCAAAGTATAAGCGACATCACTTTTGATACCCATTTTAGTCAAGGTAATTTGCATCAGACGACATAGATCAACTTCATCGTCGACGACAAGGGCAGTCGTGGTCATAGATATCCTTATTGTATTCAGGTAGCGCAGACAGCTATCGGCTTATAAAGTGCTCGTTCACAAAGTGCTGAATGTTATAATATCAGTATATAACGACTTTTAGTTTACGTTCTCATCATTTGTTTGTCGATAGCAGGAGCAATTAGACGAAAACAAGTTTTTTCGTGTTCAGGGACATACGTTAAGCGCGCTTGATTAGCCTCGCAAAAGGCTTGTGACAAATACAAACCCAAACCTGTACCTGAAGTATCTGTAGTAAAAAACGGGTTGAACAACTGCTCTATGTCGGCCAAGTCCACGCCTGCGCCATCATCTAATATATCAATAGCTATTTCATTATTGATGTAATAGATCTCAATTTTGACATAAGCGTGAGGGTGCGAGTAGCTGCTGTAACGCAGGCCATTGTTAATCAAGTTGATCAGTACTTGTTCTAATTGATGCGGATCAAATTGAATCATGGGCTGATCTTGAATACTCAAAAACACATCATGCTCTTTAAAGTAATTTTCTATAAATTCAGGTATCCACCCGGCCAAAGCAATAGCTTGCTGCGCTGCGCTTTGCTGGCGAGATAACTTTAGAATGTCTTCAATGATACGATTGACGCGTTTGGTTTGCGTAAATATCATCTTGTACAGTTCGTGGTTGTTAGCCACCGATGCTGACAACTCACTCTCGTTTTCAGCCTCCAAAGTATCTTCCATCAATAGCTCGCTGGCTTGGGAGATAGTGGCAAGAGGGTTTCTGATTTCGTGTGCGATACTGGCAGTCAATTGACCTAAAGATGCCAGCTTTAACTGCTGCGCGCTGGCTTGTTCGCGGCGTAAATCTTCTAGTATGATAAGTTGACTTGAACCCTTTAAAGGAGTGAGTTGTACGCGCAGTTTACCAACGATAGAGGCGCTATCTGATTTGGGTAATTCATAAATAAACAGACGCGACTGACCGGGTGCAACAGACAGGCAACCTGCAAACAGCTGCGGATGACGCTGACTAAATTGCTCCTCAAAGCGAGAGGCGATATTGAGCAGCTGATGGGCGGCGCGGTTGGCTAGAACCACGCGCTTTTGGTCAATGACAATGACGCCGTTGACCATTTGTTTGATAACCTCTTGATTGATAGTGTTGAGCCGCTCTACCTCGTTTGAGTGCTTAGCGGCTAGCTTTTCAACTTGTACCAAACGTTGTGATATCGACCAGCTCAAAAACCCGACGGTCAAAAAGCTGGCGGACATAAGGAGCGCGTCGCCAAGATTGCTAAGGCTCATGCTATTAGCAATAGCATAAAAAAACTGCTGGTAAATAACAAAGATAATCGCAAGTAAGGTGATGATCAACGCCTGTGACCCGCTTAGCAACATAAAGCTTGCCGCCACGACCACCATATAGAGCATGGTGAGCTGTAAATCAGGCGCGCCATTGGTATATAGCAGCAAGCTTAGGATCACAATATCTAACGCTAAGCCAAATATTAGTTGCTGGCGTGGCTCTTTGGTCACGACATAAAACAAACCTAACAAGATTAAACTGAGGATGACATAAAAAACGAGAGCAGTCTGCTGTAGTAAGCTTGGCAATAATGAGCTGTCATCAGAACCGATAGAAGCATAACTCATCAGTATGAAAAATAGACTTATGACTAATCGGTAACTGCTATAGATCAGTCCAAGCCTACGCAGCTGCGTAAGCGGTAGCGTATCGCCTCTTTGCAGATATTGAGTTAAGGCCGACGCCGCACTAGTCGCATATTTCATATATCAATCAGTAAAGGTAAGAGGTTGGTTGAATATAACGTAAGGCTGATTTGGTTTTGACGATAGTTGTTGTTTCTATTTCTATCGATATTATTGAGACTAAGACTAAGACTAAGACTAAGACTAAGGCTGAATCAAACCATGACGTATTGCTAGATGGGTAAGTTTGACGTCGCTATCGACACCGACCTTTTCGTAAATTCGGTAGCGATAAGTGTTGATGGTTTTGACACTGACAAATAATTGATCCGCAATCTGCTGCGGGCTTTGACAGTTGACCACCATCATAGCGACTTGTTTTTCGCGATCACTTAATAGATCAAAAGGGGAGGCTGCTTTATCTGAAAGCAGCACTTCTGCCAATTGCTCAGCGACATCGTTGCTAAAGTAACGCCCGCCTTGATAGACTTTTTTGACCGCACGTATCATCTCATCTAATGGCGTACCCTTAGTAATATAGCCATTCACGCCCGCCTTTAGCAGCATAGAAGGGTAGGGCTGAGCGACCACGCTACTCACTGCCAAAATTTTGATGCCCATATCCAACTGAATCAAGCGTTTGGTGGCTTCAAGGCCGCCGATGTTTGGCATATTGACATCGAGCAAAACGACATCAGGACGCAGCTGTTTGGCAAGCTTGATAGCCATGTCGCCACTGTCCGCTTCGCCTGCAACTTCAATATCTGGACTGTCTGATAACATACGGCTGATGCCCATACGTACCAAATCATGATCATCTACTACTAATACTCGAATCATAGTTTTACTCTTTGCTATCTATCATTATAGGGTATAAATTGTAAAGAAAATGGGCGCAGCATTAACGACTATACTTTGTAGGCATGTTCGATAAACCTTCGTGATTAAACCAAAGTAGCTAGAGTAATGTTTTTGTTGACTTTTTACCACAAAAAATATTGATGCTATAAAAGCAAATCGTAAATATTGCTCAAATGTTAATCAATATTACTGTAATATAAAGCAAATGTAATAAAGTTTGAACCGTCAACGAATGCCCTTGTTAAGTGAGTGCAACGCGTTAAACTAAAACGCAATCCATGATACACTAAAAATACAGGAACTCTTACCGAGTCTATACAAACATCTTTATAAACGCTACGCTTGCCAGTGATACTTCCTAAAATGAGTACTAGAGCGACAGCAGGGGGAAGAATGAAACATCTACCTATAAGCAAACAGCAACTTATCGCTACTATGATCTCACTTAGTTTAGGTAGCATGGCGCAAGCTGCGCTAACGATCAATGATAGTGGCGCAAGCGCTCGTATGAGTTGGGGCGGCGCTGATAGCTTGTCTGAAGCTCGCAATATTATGTACAAATCAAATAGTGGCTCTACCAATAGTGGCTCTACTATAAGAAAAGTAGACAACGGTTATGGTACAACCAACCTAACTAATGCTGGCAGCTATGGTAGTAGTAGCAACAGTTACAACACTACTAATAACTACAATACAACCTACCGCGGCAGTTTTGGTAGTACCACTGACATGATTCCCATTAGTACCAACTCACGTAGTGTGGCGGTAATTGATGCCGAAACCGGTGAGTCTATCTATGAGAAAAACGCTGATGTCGCTCGTCCTATGGCGAGTATTACCAAGATTATGACAGCGATGGTGGTGCTCGATAGCGGTCTTGATATGCGAGAGGAGCTCACCCTTGACCCTGAGGATTTTGTCGGTCCTAAGCGTGCAAGCTCACGTCTTAAATCAGGCGATCGCCTCAACCGCGCTGAGATGCTACTGATGTCACTTATGAAATCAGAAAATCCTGCGGCAAAGAGTCTGGCACGTAACTATCCAGGGGGCTATAGTGCCTTTATGCGCGCCATGAACCGTAAAGCACAAGATTTGGGTATGACCACTGCATTTTTTGGTGATCCAACAGGCCTTGATAAGCGCAACGTTGCCTCGTCAAATGATCTCGTCAAACTAGTACGCGCCGCGGGTAATTATGATGTTATTCGTCGTTTTTCGACCACCAAAAGCTACGATTTTTATGTGTCGAATTACTCAAACGGCAATCGTACTTATAAGGCTAATAACACCAGTAGCTTAGTACGCTCAGGTAACTATCCTATTGGCATCTCCAAAACAGGCTTTATTAATGAGGCTGGGCGCTGCGTGGTAATGGAGACTCGCGTCAATAATCGTCCCGCGATTATCGTCATCTTAGGCGCTAATAGTTCAGCGACGCGCTGGGGTGATGCCAAAAACATCTTGAACAGTTTGGCCACGCGCCGTACGGTATAAGTATTAATGCTACGATAAATGTTAAACATAAAAAAAGACCGTTATATGACATAACGGTCTTTTTTACTTAGATCATTTATCTTTACCATTTAAAGACAAGCTTGAGGGCTACTCAGCATGTTCCATACATAAGGTGGCATAAGGTAGAGCTTCAAGGCGCTTGTCTTCAATATCTCTGCCGCATACCTCGCACTCGCCATACGTACCATTTTCGATACGGCTCAAGGCATTATTGACATAAATGAGACCTTGCTGCGCCTCCGCTTTTAGACTTTTTCTCATGTCATTTTGACGATATGAGATGGCTTGGTCTTCCCAATGCTCATTAAGATCGTCTTGCGGGTTTTGAATATGATCTTCAATATTATCTATACGCGTCTGATACTCTTGTTGTAATTTTAACAACTCATTTTTTGCTTGGTCTAAATCTATACTCATGGTTTTCTCCTAATAAATCTTTATTGTTTTGACGCTTAATCATAGTAGTAACGAGGTACAACTACCACCACGAAATGTTATCAAGAACCCAACTTGATGTTCGATAAGCTATTTAGGGATGTATTTATAGACGCTTCTAGCAATAATTTGCATCAGTTATTTATGAGAAATCGATAAAAACTGCTAGAATACAGCGTTTGTGAGTAATGGTAGTTTTATTCATTAGCCATCGATGATTTATAAATAAAAATGAGCGGAGTAGACCATGAATTTTTTGCGTATGAGTGAGTTGGATTTGACGGACAAAGTGGTCTTAATCCGCGAAGATTTAAATGTCCCTATCAAAGATGGTAAGGTGGCTAGTGATGCTCGCTTGCAAGCTAGCCTACCGACGATTCAGATGGCGCTTGATAAAGGGGCTGCAGTTATCGTTTGCTCGCATTTAGGCCGTCCTACAGAAGGCAATTATGAGAGCAAATATTCGCTGGCACCTGTCGCTGATTATTTAAGTGAGAAATTAGAGCAGCCTGTGGCGATGAGTAGTGACTATTTAGGTGAGTCGGTCAATGTGCAAGCAGGACAAGTGTTGCTGCTTGAAAACGTACGCTTTAATAAAGGCGAGAAGAAAAACGACTCAGCACTGGCACAAAAATATGCCAATCTTTGTGATGTATTCGTCATGGACGCTTTTGGCACCGCCCACCGCGCCCAAGCCTCAACCGAAGGCGTCACGCAAATGATGCGTCAAGACAACAAAACCGTATGCGCAGGGCCACTGCTGGCAGCCGAGCTTGATGCGCTTAGCCAAGCGCTTGAAACACCTGCTCAGCCTATGCTATCGATCGTCGGTGGCTCTAAAGTATCGACCAAGCTTGAAGTGCTACACAGTTTGGCAGAGGTTTGTAGTCAGATCATCGTCGGTGGCGGCATCGCCAATACGTTTTTGGCAGCTCAAGGTCACAGCGTAGGAGCATCGCTATATGAAGCGGATCTAGTAGATACTGCACGCGCTATCATGAACAAAACAGAGATTTTATTACCGTCTGAAGTGGTAGTGGCAAGCAAAGACGATATTGATTTTGCAGACTTTACCGGCTCACTACAAAAAGCGGTTGCCACCATTAAGTCTGTTGATGCTATTGGTGAGCAAGATATGATTTTGGATATCGCGCCCGCTAGTGCCGAAAAGTTAGCGGATGCAATCTTAAATGCAAAGACCATACTGTGGAATGGTCCCGTAGGCGTCTTTGAGGTTGATGCTTTTGGCAAAGGCACGCAAATAGTGGCGAAAGCGGTGAGCGATAGTGAAGGTTTTTCAATCGCAGGCGGCGGTGATACGCTAGCAGCTATTGATAAATATCAAGTAGCGAATGGCGTCAGTTATATGTCAACAGGCGGCGGTGCGTTTTTGGAATTTGTAGAAGGTAAGGTGTTGCCAGCAGTAGCGGCATTGCAGATTAAAGAGTAAAGACGCGTAATGGATTGAAGATAGTAAACACAGACTGTTAAGTAGTTATTATTTGTTAATACTCAGATGATTTATATTGCAAGTGCTATATGCTATCTATAAAATAACGCCACCATGTATCTTGACATGTATTTTTATGAGAGGTTTACTATGTTAAAACGTCATTTATTACTTGCCAGCCTTCTAGCTGGTACTTTTGCAGTCACTGCATGTAGCCAACAGACTGAAGAGAACGCTGAAGTTGCTGTTGAGTCTGCAGGCGATGATATTGCTGCCAATACAGATGCTGCTGCTACTGAAGCTGAAATAGCTGCTCAAGAAGCAGGTACCGAGATTGCTGACGGCGCTGAAACTGCCGGTGCTGCTGCTACCAATGCTCTTGAAAACACAGGCGATGCTATTGCTGAAGGTACTAACGAAGTCGTAGAAGGCACAGCCTCTGCGGTCGCTGACGGCGCAAACGCAGTCGCTGACGGCGCATCTGACGTTGCTGCTGATGCTCAAGCGAATCAGGTTTCTGAAGATCAACAGTACTAATTGCTAGCTTATACTAGATAAGTAATGGTTAAGATTGTCATATTACAATATTTAAAAAGCCTTGGTTATTGCCAAGGCTTTTTTGCATTTAGCAATTAGCAATATCAAGTTAAAATTAAGTACGCTCAAGGCAGATAAACAAAGGCTAGTGCTACGGATGCTAGTCAAAATTTGCTATAATAATGAGCTAACAATTTAGTTGCTTTATACCCTTACTATTGGGGTTCATCTCCTATTGCTAAACTCAACTTGAGAGCGTTCTATGGCATTAATCTCTTTGCGTCAACTCCTTGATCATGCAGCAGAGCACAGCTACGGTGTGCCTGCGTTTAACGTCAATAATCTAGAGCAAATGCGCGCTATTATGATGGCAGCGGATGCTGCCGATTCACCCGTTATCGTCCAGGCCAGTGCAGGCGCGCGCGACTATGCTGGTGCCTCATTTTTGCGTCATCTTATCATCGCCGCAATTGAGGAGTGGCCGCATATCCCAGTGGTGATGCACCAAGATCATGGCATGTCGCCTGCTATCTGTCAGCGCTCCATTCAGCTTGGGTTTTCATCAGTGATGATGGATGGCTCGCTTGGCGAGGATGGCAAGACGCCTATGGATTATGACTATAATGTCAACGTAACTCGTGAGGTCGTTAAGCTTGCTCATGCGTGCGGCGTGTCTGTAGAAGGCGAGATTGGCTGCTTGGGTAGTCTTGAGACGGGTATGGCAGGCGAGGAGGATGGCTCTGGGGCTGAGGGTGTGCTAGGTCACGAGCAGCTGTTAACGAGTGCTGATGAAGCGCAGGATTTTGTGAGAGATACCAAGGTGGACGCACTAGCAATCGCCATTGGTACCAGTCACGGTGCTTATAAGTTTACCCGTCCTCCTACAGGCGACATCTTGTCCATCGAGCGGGTAAAAGAGATTCATGCGCGTATTCCTAACACTCATTTAGTGATGCATGGCTCATCATCAGTACCGCAAGAGTGGCTTAAAGTCATCAACGATCATGGCGGTGATATCGGCGAGACTTACGGCGTACCCGTAGAGCAAATCGTTGAAGCGATTAAGCATGGCGTACGCAAGGTCAATATCGATACCGATTTGCGTTTGGCATCGACAGGCGCAATCCGCCAGCATTTAGCTGATAACCCGAGTAACTTTGATCCGCGCAAATACTTTAAAGCCTCAATGACCGCAATGTCTGATATCTGTAGTCATCGCTTTGAGGCGTTTGGATCTGCTGGACAAGCCCATAAAATTCGTCCGATCAGTCTTGAAAATATGGTTAAATTTTATCAATAGCTTATGGCGAATTTAGATAAGCAGATATCACTGAACGGTTTTAAACTTAAGGCATTTAAACAGGTAAGATATGATAGGACTGATTACTGGACAAGTACTACATTTGATGGCACCTGTCGCCTGCGTCATGACAGGATCAGGTGTGGGCTACGATATCGAGCTGCCATTGCCATCGTTCTGTCAGCTACAAGTGGGACAAGAGGCAAGCATTTGGACGCATTTTCATGTTCGTGAAGATGCGCAATTGCTCTTTGGCTTTATTGACCGCAAGGAGCGCGACGTCTTTCGCCAATTGATAAAGATCAACGGCGTCGGTGCAAAAATGGCGTTAGCTATGCTATCGGCAATGTCAGCGGCTGAGCTTAAGATGCACGTCGAGCAAGACTCGGAGACCGCGCTGACGCGTATTCCAGGGATAGGTAAAAAGACGGCCCAGCGCCTACTTATCGAGCTCAAAGACAAGCTCAAAAATATAGAGGTTGACAATAGCACTTTAGAATTGGCTATGCAGCCTACTGAAGTGTCGCACGAAGGCAGCATCATCGCTGAGGTCGAAGGAGCTTTGATGAGTTTGGGCTATAAAGAAAGAGAAGCGCAGCAAGCAATCAAGGCGGCCAAGAGCAATGGCGCAACCTTTGGCGATACGCAAAGTCTACTAAAGGCGACGTTACAGCAGTTATCTAGCTTTTAGTCTGATGTAGGTATCACTCAAAATACTGTATTAAGCCTCTTATCTTTTTAACTTTTCAAGCGACATCATTTGTCGCTTGTTTTGTTTGATATAGCCTTTTTACATGACTTATGGTCATGATTTGGTTATGCTATTTGTATTCATCTCTTTTTTATATAATGACAAAACCTATGATGCAAGATCGATTAATTAATCCACTAGAGGGTGCAAGTGATGCTCCTGATGCCAATATCCGTCCTGCATTGCTGGCTGAATATATCGGTCAGCCAGTGGTGCGCGAGCAGATGGAGGTATTTATTGGTGCCGCGCGCGGGCGTGAAGAAGCGCTAGATCATACTCTAATCTTTGGTCCGCCAGGCCTTGGTAAGACTACACTTGCCAATATCATCGCGCGAGAGATGGGCGGCAACCTGCGCTCAACATCAGGCCCTGTACTTGAGCGTGCAGGCGACTTGGCGGCGATGCTGACCAACTTGGAGGCAGGTGACGTTCTATTTATCGATGAGATTCATAGACTCAGTCCTGTTATTGAGGAGATACTGTATCCTGCGATGGAGGACTTTCAGTTGGATCTTATGATCGGTGAAGGTCCTGCCGCGCGCTCTATTAAGCTTGATCTGCCGCCGTTCACCTTGGTCGCAGCAACGACGCGAGCAGGACTTTTGACCTCGCCACTTCGTGATCGCTTTGGCATTGTGCAGCGCTTAGAGTTTTATAGTATTACCGATTTGACCACGATTGTGAGCCGCGCGGCACGCTTAATGCGTGTGCCGATGACAGAGGATGGGGCAGTTGAGATTGCTCGCCGTGCTCGCGGTACGCCGCGTATTGCTAATAGGCTGCTACGCCGAGTCAGAGATTATGCCGAGGTCAAAGGCGATGGCAGTATCAATGGGCAAATTGCCGCAAGCGCGCTTGATATGCTCGCTGTTGATAGACGCGGTTTGGATCATTTAGATCGCCGTTATATCGAGATATTACATGAGCGCTTTGATGGGGGTCCTGCGGGTGTTGAAGCGGTAGCTGCTGCTATGGCAGAGGATCGCGGTACTCTAGAGGATGTGATTGAACCGTACCTTATCCAGCAAGGCTATGTACTACGTACTGCTCGCGGCCGAGTCCTGACACAAATGGCGATTGATCAGATGTTATAGTTTTATCATATGAATATAAAAAGGCGCTTACCTTCTATAGAAAGTAAGCGCCTTTTTACGATCGTATCATGGTTATGACTGGCATTTATCCTAAAATACGCCAAACTACTGCTAATATAGCCAGCACATAAAAGATAGGAGATAGCCAGCCAATGACTTGGGTGGCAAGGGCAATAAAGACTCCAAACCCTGCTAGCGCTAGCCAATCACGGCGACGGTCGTTGAGCATATCAGCGCGAATTTGTTGTATCTCGCGTAGTTGACTGTCTTGTCGCGCGCCTTGTGACGCCAGACTTTGCAGACCTTGATCGAGCAGTTTAGGTATATCGGTACTTGATAGTAATATCTCAGGCAATTGGGTACGTAGCTGTTGTAAGTTGCGTACCGGGTCGAGCTGCTCTTTGATCCAGCTACTCAAAATAGGTTTGGCAAGTGACCAGATATCCAAATCAGGGTACAAGTCACGACCAAGCCCTTCAACATGGACCAAGGTTTTAAGCAATAGCATGAGCTGCGGCGGGATACTCATATGATGGCGGCGAGCGATATCTAGTATCTGCATGAGTACGCCAGCGAAGTCGATCTCGTTAATTGATTTTTGTAGCATAGGGCCGACAGTACGCTTCATATCACGCATCAACGCATGCTTGTCAGTGTTCGGCGGTATCCAGCCTGCGCGGCTGACGATATCGACAACAGCAGTAAAATTATTATTCATAACTGCAAGTAGCATACGCGCTACGATCAGTTGATCGTCTCGAGATAGCGAACCCATAATAGCGCAATCAAGACCGATATAACGTGGCTCATGAGCGATACTATTGACGCCATCCGCCATACTGTTGATGCTAGGTGTTTCAACGAACACGTTACCTGGATGCATGTCAGCATGAAAGAAGTTATCACGAAAGACTTGCGTAAAAAATATCGTCAAACCTTTTTGAGCAAGGGCAGCACGGTCATAACCAAGCTCATCAAAGATATGCGTCTGCGAGATAGGCACCCCTTGAATACGCTCCATAACCATGACGTTTTTGGCAGCAGCATAAACCTCAGGCACATACATTAGCGCGGAACCCAAAAAGTTATTGCGCATCTGCGTGGTATTGTCCGCCTCAAGCACCAAATCAAGCTCATTGAGCATCACTTGGCGATAGTCCTCAACGATATCTATGATATGTACTGCCCGCGCCGCCTCCACGCGCGCGGACACCCAGCTGGCAAGCTCACGTAGTAGCTCAAAGTCGTTAACGATAGTGGTACGAATATCGGGTCTGACGACTTTGACGACGACCTCACGACCATCGTGAAGGGCTGCGGTGTGCACTTGCGCGATGGAGGCGGCGGCTAAAGGTTTTATGTCAAAACGCGCAAATAGCTCATCAATAGATTGACCTAAGCCATGTTTGGGATCTTGAATCTGGGTGACGGCAGTGTCAGATGAAAAAGGTTTGACCCGATCTTGCAGCTGGACAAGCTGATCGATAATAGCTGGTGGCACAAGATCGCGGCGCGTTGAGAGTAGTTGCCCAAGCTTTAAAAACAGCGTACCCATGTCCTCCAATGCGTATTTAATCGCATTGGGTTGGTGTTTTTTACCCCAAGCGGCAGGATGGCTGCGTATAAGGCGCGCCAAAGGTTGCAACTGCGGCGCCTCTTCGATTGAAAAATGCGTATCAATACGATAACTGGCAGCGATGCGCCAAAGCTCAAGTAGACGCGCGCGATGAGATAATAGCATGAGCAACCTTACTCTAAATCAGATATTTATTTGTTTAATAAACGCGCTTGTTCGGCTTTTATAACGGCTAGGCGTGTCTCTTCACGCTCGATATCAGCGCGCAGTTTGAGCAGCTGCTGCTTGAGCTCATCAGCTTGCGTTTTGAGTACAGGATCAGGTTCACTCATGCCTGCGACATCATTAGCCCAATCACTGACATCATCAAAAGCGCGCTTGGCACTATGACGAAAGCTACCTTTGAGCTGCGAGATAAGCAGCTGCAATTGACTTGCCATAGGCTTGCCAATAAACGGCTCAAGCTGCCCTGCTAGGTCAGGATCAAAGCCTGCTACTAATTGCTTAACTTGCATCAGTACTTTGTAGTCGCCTGCAATAGGCAAGTTGCCCTCAGCCCCGCGCATAAGGTTTAGTAGTTGCGCAGGATTTTGCACAGAGATAACGCAGTCAGGCGTACTATGACCTAATCCTGCCATAGCGATAGTGGCTTTTTCATGCTCACTTAAACCGCCTGCGGTTTCAAATACGCTCTCGGTCGTAACCGGCTCAAAACGCAAACGATCATGATTAAATAAGATATCCAAATGCAGCTCAGGCATCGCCATCTCAAGGCGCAGCACTTTGCCTGCTAGTGGCACTAGTCCTGCACGGGTAATATCATCGCTTGCGATAGCGACGTTAATGAGTTTTTCGGCACCTGCTAAAAGCAGTACAGTTAGCATAATAGTCTCGTCTATGTCAGGGCAGATGTAAAAGCTATCGCTCGGTTAAAAGTGCTTAGTCTGTTAGCACTGCTTATGGTATTAATATCAAGCTTTAAAGCCGCGATGCACGGCGACAATACCTGCCGTCAAGTTATGATAATCGCAGTTCTCAAAACCTGCTTGCTGCATCATTTGCTTAAGTGTCTGCTGATCAGGATGCATGCGGATTGATTCGGCCAAGTACTGATAGCTCTCAGAATCATTGGCGATAATTTTGCCCATCATAGGTAGGGCTGTAAACGAGTACAGATCATAAGCTTTTGATAAAGGCTCAAACACAGGTTTTGAGAACTCTAATATTAGCAAGCGACCACCGGGCTTGAGCACGCGGTACATGGATTTAAGCGCAGCATCTTTGTCCGTCACATTACGCAGACCAAAACTGATAGTGACAAGATCAAAGCTTTCATCATCAAAAGGCGCTAACGTCTCGGCATTGGCAAGGACAAAATCAACGTTATTGCAGCCAGCATTTATCAAGCGCTCACGGCCCACCTCTAGCATTGCTGCATTGATATCGGACAATACTACATGACCACTTTTGCCCACTTCACGGCTAAATACCTTTGCCAAATCACCCGTACCGCCTGCGATATCGAGCACGTGCTGACCGGCGCGAACCCCTGATAAGCTAATGGCGTAGCGCTTCCATAAACGATGAATACCAAATGACATCAAATCATTCATGATGTCGTATTTTTTGGCGACTGAGGTAAAGACGTCTGCTACGCGCGCTTGTTTTTCTGCTTTGTTGACTGTTTTATAGCCAAAATGCGTCTGCTCTAAGCCATCAGTATCAGGGGTGTGCGGATTATTGATATCGTCGCGCTGATTAAATAGGGTTTGCTTGGGCAAGTCAGCAGTAGGAGCCTGCGCTCCTGCTGTCTTGGTTTGACTATGAGTCTCGCTAGTGCTACTTAGCATAGTGGTTTGCTGACCTTGAGGCGTCCCTGTTGGCAGATCTTGCACTTGAGTAAAGTCCATATTGGCATCTTTATCAACATGGTGACTTGCCTTTACTTGTGCAGTGATGTTCTGGTTTTGTGCAATGCTGTCCTTGACCAATTTGTCTTGTAATTCGTACTGCGTCGCAGCGTCGTTATTGGGCATGCTATCGTTGTTAGAAGTGTCGCTCATAGGGGTATCCTGTTGCACTAATATGGATAAATAAAGCGGATACTAAAGGCGTATCAGCTGTCTAAAAATGGTTAGTAAATGATGATTATCATACACCAAACCCAGCAGGTTTACCGTGACTATCAGGCGCATGCACTTGGTCTACGATAGTGAGTTCGCGCTCACAAAATGGCTCGATAAAACTACTCACGCTCTTAAGCGGTTTCATCGCCGCAAACCCTGAGTTGATAAAGTCATATAAAGGCTGATAGCCATGACGATAGGCGGTGCCTTTAGCCAGTCCAAATGCTTTTCTGAGCATAAATGAGTTCAGATGCTTATCTGTGCCATAGCAGACGTCTTTTAGATTATTAATCTGTAAGCGGCGCTCATCTGACTCATCAACCGTGCGATAAGCACTCATCATATTGTCTTCATTAACATCCAAATCATTAGCGATTAGCCACTGAGCTAAATGCATATCCAGCTCAATAGCGAGAATAGTAGCCTCTATAGCCTTGCTACCTGTCTCTAATGCTGCCTCTTTTGCTAAGCGCTCAAGTTTTTTGGCTTTTGGCAAGATACGGGTGATCTGTTCTGCGAGTTTTTTGAATTCTTCACCGTTATAAAGCTGAGTCAAAAAATACTCTGACATGGGCTGGTTTTTTGGTTGCTCAAACAGCGCTTTATGAGAGCGTTTGATACGCTCGCGTTGCCAAGACTGTACTTCGTATAATTTGGACTCAAGTACTTTATCTTCATGAATCGGTAGCGCCCAGTAACGGTTTAGATGGTTTTGTAATTCTGACAATGCGGACATAGTAAACTCTCAAATAAAGATCTAATAAGTGTCCTACCAACAATAGGCTCAAACAGCGAGATATTGCCGTAGAAAAAGATGCGTCTATGATACACCAGACCTTGCAAGCTTGTCGCCTCTCGCTTTTTGTATTTGATCAATAATCATCAGCTCACGCGTACAAAAGGGCTCGATAAAGCTACTAACACTCTCAAGGGGACCCATAGCGTCAAAGCCTGCTTCGACAAAATCATAAAGGGGCTGATAGTTATTGTTATAAGCCGTACTCTTTGCCAATTTAAAAGCTTTTTGTAAAAAAAATGAGTTAAAGTATTTATCACTGCGATAACACACTTCTTTTAAGTTACTGATTTGATCGCGGCGCTCATCAGATTTATCACTAGCGCTATAGGCGATCATAATGTTTTTTTCGTTAACTGGCATATTGCGATCATCAAGCCACTGAGCCAGATGCAGATCCATCTCAATCGCCAAGACTGCGGCTTGAATCGCCATGCTACCTGTCTCAAGAACCGACTCTTTTATCATACGCTCAAGCTTTTGCGCTTTAGGTAAAATACGCGCTAATTGCACTGCTAGCAGTTTAAATTCTTCGCCGCCATAAAGCTGAGTGAGAAAATAGTTCGCCATTGGTTGATGCTTGGGCTGCTCAAAGAGTTCTTTGTGGGTGTTTCTGATACGAATGCGCTGCCATGCTTGTACTTGAGCGAGCATCTCACTGAGATTTTCATCATCATGATAGGGCAGTGCCCAGTAACGCGTTAAGTGTTGTTGTAACTCTAAAAAAGCAGTCATGACCGTTAATCCTGCGTAGTTTAATCCGTTAGTTAGCAAACAGGTCTTGATATAATATTTTCAATTATGACATCTAAGTGCTATATATAAAGCATACCACTCACTTAAGGTGATAACTTTAAATAAAATATAATATATACAAACCCTAAACCGTTATCGCGACTAAGATCAAATAACCCTGTTTTTGGCGCCAACATCTCTTTACTGTAGTGAGAATAATATGAGTAAAAAACACAATAAGAAAAATAAGCAAACGGTCAGCGAACAGTTAAGCCAAAAGGTGGTTGATGCGCGCCTAACGCCTAATCCACTCAATCATGTTTTTATGGATGAAGAGACTCTAAGACTGGCTTTGGTGACTGCGCAATACGCACTACGAGCCACGCGCCAAGAGTCGCCACCGAGCAGCAATCAGCCTACAGGCCTGCTGGTGCTCGTCAATGGTATGGAGCAAGCTGGCAAGGGTAGCGCTGTCAAGCAGCTACGCCAATGGGTCGATCCACGCCTGCTCAAGGTTGAGGCAACTATCGGCTATCCGCCACTTGCCTATCAGCCGCTTTGGCAGGCGCATACCAAGGCGATGCCGCGTCATGGCGACGTTATGGTCTATTTTGGCAACTGGTACGCTGATCTGCTCTATCAAGTTATGCTGATGGCAACCCAGTATAAAGAGGCAAGCGACGCTCAACACGACACAGCTACCAAACGTCATTTTCAATCGTTACCAGACAAAGGGTGGCAAGACTATCTTAGCGAGCAGCTAGTAGCGCTCAAATCATTTGAAGATGATCTGGCACTCAACCAAACTAAACTATTAAAGTGCTGGTTTCATATCGATGCAGAGACTTTGAAAAAGCGTTTAACGGATAAAGAGGCAGACCCCGCTTACCTTTATCAAATCGATTGGAGCGATAGCGAAGTGTTAGAGCAGTTCAATCAAGTGGCAGCAGTACTATTGCAGCAGCAAGACGATTGGGTGGTAATCGACGGTAGTGACAAAGATAAAGCCACTACGCTTTTTTGTCATGAGGTACTAGAGGCCATGCAAACGGCGCTGATAGCGAGCCGGCCGATAGACGATAATAATCAGCAAGTCAAAGACGATACTTGCATAAGCTCTGATACCACCCAGCAAACGATTTGTACGCCTGTACCCTTTGAGCTTGCCAAAATATCTGAGCAATTAACAGATATAGACGATGATAATATCGATAAGGCAAAATACCGTAAACAGCTCAAAGACAAGCAAGAGCGCCTGGCTAAGCTTTTGCGCGCGCGCGGCGGTCGTCATGTTGTCTTTGCTTTTGAGGGAATAGATGCTGCTGGCAAGGGCGGGGCGATTAAGCGTTTGGTTGCGCCGCTTGATCCGCGCGAGTATCAGGTCTATAACATTGGCGCGCCCATGCTCTATGAACTACAGCACCCTTATTTATGGCGGTTTTGGACGCGTCTGCCAAACGAGCAGACCGACCGCATCAGCCGTATCGCTATTTTTGATCGTACTTGGTATGGACGGGTATTGGTTGAGCGCGTTGAGCAGTTTGCGACAGATAGGCAGTGGCAACGCGCTTATGAGGAGATCAATCGCTTTGAAGCTGATTTGATGGCAGCGGGTACATTAGTCATCAAATATTGGCTCGTTATCGATAATGATGAGCAGCTCAAACGTTTTGAGGCACGTGAAAAGACGCCGCACAAACAGTTTAAACTCACCGATGATGACTGGCGTAATCGCGAAAAATGGTCAGAGTATCTACAAGCAGCGGCGGATATGCTAGCACGCACCGATACCGAGGTTGCGCCTTGGCATGTGATCGCAACCAACCACAAACGCGTTGCGCGGCTACAAGTATTAGATCATGCGATTGAACAGTTGTCAGCGTATGCAAATGAGTAAAACGTACCTAGCAAAACTGGCACAATCTTTGCTTTCAATAGCTTTATGAAATAAGGGCTATCGTCAAATCAAAACGGTGAATGGGCGATACATTTATAGTTACAAATTTCATGATATCGGCCTGCATTATGCGCTCATATTTAATATAATGAGCGCGTAATAACTGGGATGCCAGAACCTAACATCCAAGAGCAGTATGACAATCTAGACCTAATTTGGTTTAGCACGTTCATGTTACAAGCCGCAAAATGCACCAATCGAACGATTTGGCGATATCTTTGCGGCTTTATGACATTTCTAAATCCTAAAAGATTCTAAATGCATAAAGATAACGGTTTAAATTAGCATGATTGCGGGTTATGACCACTCGTTAAGTCAATGTGAAATATTTATACCAGTTAAAGCTAAATACTAAGTGGCGTTTTGATTAGTAGCGCTTGCCAACTTAGGCAATGCCACCAATCATAGCGCAGTGTCATTGATCGCAAATCTCTTCAATCCGCTTATGCAGGGCATATAAATTTATGGGTACTAGCAACCGTTCGACTGGGTCAACCAATGCTGTTGGCTCTATGAGAATCAATTTATTTTTTGCTATTTTACTGATTGCGATGACCAGCTATTTTTTATGGTGGGGACTCGATTACACAATGCGTCAGCAGACGACGCTATTTATTGTAGCAACCGCTTTTGGTGTCTTTATGGCATTCAACATCGGTGGTAACGATGTCGCTAACTCTTTTGGTACTTCAGTGGGTGCAGGGACCCTCACTATTCCGCAAGCGCTAGGAGTGGCGGCGATATTTGAAGTATCGGGCGCTGTGCTGGCAGGCGGCGAGGTGACGGATACCATCCGTAAAGGTATCGTCGACTTAGATGGTCTGAGCGTCACGCCCAACCAGTTCATCTATGTCATGCTCTCCGCCCTTATCGCGGCCGCCTTTTGGCTGTTATTTGCCACGCGTAAAGGCTTACCAGTGTCAACCACGCATTCTATTATCGGCGGGGTGGTTGGTAGCTCTATCGTACTAGGTATCACTTTAGGTGGTACGGAGATGGCGCTATCGACCGTGAATTGGGGCACGATAGGCACTATTGCGATTTCTTGGGTACTATCGCCACTCTTAGGCGGCGTTTTAGCCTATCTGCTCTACGGTCAAATCAAGAAAAACATCATTGAATATAACGATAAAACCGAAGCTCATATTAGTGAGCTTAAAGCTGATAAAAAAGTTTTGAAGCAAAACCATAAAGCGTACTTAGATGAGCTATCAGAGTCAGAGCAACTGGCATACACCTCAGCGATGCTGCGTGATCAAGAGATATATAAAGACGACGATACCGCCGTTGATGACCTAGAGACAGACTACTACAAAAGTCTGTATGAGATTGAGCATGAACGCAGCAGCCTTGATACTCTAAAAGCCATCAAGCAGTGGGTACCCGTTATTGCCGCATTAGGCGGGGCAGTCATGACCTCGTTAGTAGTCTTTAAAGGTCTAAAAAACGTCAATAGCAATATGACGACTCTACAAGGCTTTTTGATTATGGGCATGATCGCAGCGCTGGTGTGGCTTGCGACCTTTATTTATACCAAAAGTATTCGCGGTAAGCACAAAGAGGATCTGACCAAGGCGACCTTTATTTTGTTTAGCTGGATGCAAGTCTTTACCGCTTCAGCATTTGCCTTTAGTCATGGCTCAAACGATATCGCCAATGCGGTCGGCCCGTTTGCTGCAATTATGGACGTGATTCGCACCAATGAGATTGCCTCACAAGCTGCCGTGCCACCTGCGGTCATGCTCACCTTTGGTGTGGCGCTTATCGTCGGTCTGTGGTTTATCGGTAAAGAGGTGATTCAAACGGTCGGCACCAACCTTGCCAAGATGCATCCTGCTTCTGGTTTTTCAGCGGAGCTGGCAGCAGCGGCAGTGGTTATGGGTGCATCAACGATGGGCTTGCCAGTCTCTAGTACGCATACTTTGGTCGGAGCCGTACTAGGTATCGGTATCGTTAACAGAGACACCAACTGGGCGCTAATGAAACCGATTGGACTGGCTTGGGTGATTACTCTACCTGTTGCCGCAGGCTTGTCAGCGATTAGCTTTGTAGTCTTAAGTTATATTTTTTAATGTATAATACGTAAGTCAAAAAAACGCTTATTCGCCTTATGCAAATAAGCGTTTTTTGTGTATTAAACGATCTTATGCAGTGCCAAATTGCTGGCGCTTTTTGGCAAAGAAGCGATCTAAGCGATCCATAGCGTCCTCTAATTCGTACAAATTGGGCAAGAACACTACGCGAAAATGATCGGGTGCATTCCAGTTAAAGCCTGACCCTTGTACCATAAGAACCTTTTCATCGATCAGCAAATCCATCATAAACTGCATATCATCTTCGATAGGGTAGATGTCAGGATCCATCTTTGGAAAACAATAAAACGCTCCTTGCGGCATAGTACACGAGATACCAGGTATAGCGTTCAGGCGTGACACTGCCATCTCACGCTGCTTATACAGCCGTCCTGTGTTAGCAGTAAGTGCTTGCATGCTTTGATAGCCACCCATCGCAGTTTGAATCGCGTACTGACCTTGGACGTTTGAGCACAGACGCATGGAGGCGAGCATATCTAAACCTTCAATAAAGTCAGTGGCATGTTGTTTTTTGCCGGATACCATAAGCCAACCTGCACGAAACCCTGCAATACGGTGCGACTTCGACAGACCATTATATGATAATACCAAAGCCTCATCCGTAAGGGTGCTCATAGGCGTATGCACTGTGTCATCATAGAGGACGCGATCGTAGATCTCATCGGCCATAATTACCAGATTGTGCTCTATCGCCACAGCTATGATTTGCTGGAGTATCTCATCAGAATACAGCGCGCCCGTTGGATTGTTGGGATTGATGACGACAATGCCCTTGGTTTTGTCCGTAATCTTTGATTTGATATCCTCAATATCTGGATGCCAATTGTTGTCCTCGTTACAGCGATAATGTACGGCCGTACCGCCTGATAAGTTGGTCGCTGCCGTCCAAAGGGGATAGTCAGGCATCGGAATCAATACCTCATCGCCATCGTTCATCAGCGCCTGCATAGTCATCACAATCAGCTCAGAGACGCCATTACCCAAGTAGACATCACGTACATCGACCGCGGACAGCAGGCCCTTAGATTGGTAGTATTGCAGCACTGCCTTTCGCGCGGCAAAAATGCCTTGCGAGTCCGAATAGCCAGTTGCCTCAGGCAAGTTCATCGCCACATCGCGCAATATTTCATGCGGCGCTTGCAGACCAAAGGGCGCAGGATTACCGACGTTAAGCTTAAGTATACGTGTGCCTTCGCTCTCCATCTTGTTCGCCGTTTGCAGTAGTGGACCACGAATGTCGTAGCAGACGTTCTGTAATTTTTCTGACTTTTTAAGCTCAGGTTTATTTGGCGTATTTGTAGATAAGGTCATAGAAATAGTGCTCGTCATTTGAGATGGTAATTTTGTACGGTTAAAGGATACTGACTCGCTGGCATCGTTTTTTGTTGTAGAAGGTAGCGGTATTGGTTTTGAGATCGTAGACGTATTGTTTTTATGATTTGTCTCACTGCTGCTTTTGTCACCGCTGCCACTATCAGCGCTGGTATTGTCACCATTGGCATTATCATCATTGGCATTGTCACCACGTAGCAAGTAGCCTTCACTACATCCTAAAATACGTGCAAGCGTCGGTAGTTTCGACGATACAATGCCATTAGTACCGCGCTCCCAGTTAGAGATAGCGCCGCGGCTTACTTTCGCGCCTGCATCCGTCATCGCTTGCGCTAATTGCTCAGCAGTCAAGCCTCTATCACGGCGTAGCTGTGCCAAACGTTCCGCTTGTGATTCATGGTTTGCCATTATCAAGGTGCCTTAAATCGTTATCGATTTATCAAATAATAATGCAAGATATTATTGCATTTATAAAATTGATGCAAGCACTATTATTAAACTTTGCAAGTATAACTTGCAAGGTTTATCAATTTTATTCAAAAGTTAAGCTTTGTCTAGATTCTACGTGTGCATTTAGTAAACGTAGCTCAGCAAAACTTGTAAATAAGCAGATAACTACCATATCTTATCTATCAAAACGTTTATCAATTTGACTTACAATTAAAGGAATATACGATGCAAGATAATCAATTAACCAAAGAAGAGATCAGCCAACTTACCGAAGCGGACTGGAAGGAGCGCTTAAGTAGCGATGAATATCATGTGATGCGTGAAAAGGGTACAGAGCGTCCTTTTACTGGCGTCTATAACGATGTCAATGACAAAGGTATCTACCGCTGTAAGGGCTGCGGCGCCAAATTGTTCGACTCTGATAGTAAGTTTGATGCAGGCTGCGGCTGGCCAAGCTTTGATCAAGGGATTGATAATGCGGCTATCGATGAGCACGTCGATGACTCGCTCGGTATGCGCCGTACTGAAGTCACTTGTAGCAACTGCGGCGCGCACTTAGGCCATGTCTTCCCTGATGGGCCTCGTGAGACAACAGGTATGCGCTATTGCATCAATTCAGTCTCTATTGATTTGGATCAAGCTGAATAAGCGAGTATTTAAACGATTAAAAAGTAGTGAAGTTATCGTAACATTACGATGGCTTCGCTTTTTTTTTGCTATATTAACAAGCGTTTTATGTTAATACTTTATAAACGCAAGAAATTATCACGCCAAGCTATCAAGGAGCGACTATGAGCACGATTTATGATTTTAACGCCGAGCGTATGGACGGCACCTCACAAGCCTTTGCCGATTATGAGGGACAAGTATTACTCGTGGTCAATACGGCGAGCAAATGTGGATTTACGCCGCAGTTTGAAGGTCTAGAGACGCTTAGTAAGGAGTATCAAGAACAAGGATTAACGGTTATTGGTTTTCCTTGTAATCAGTTTGGGAGTCAAGACCCTGGTAGCAACGACGAAATTGGCGCATTTTGCCAAAAAAATTACGGCGTCAGCTTCCCTATGATGGCAAAGACAGACGTTAATGGCAAAAATGCACATCCTATCTACAACTGGCTAAAAGACCAAAAGGGCGGCGTGCTCACAGACGGTATCAAGTGGAACTTTACCAAGTTTTTGATTGGTCGTGATGGGCAAGTGATCGACCGTTATGCGCCAACGACCAAACCTGACGCTATCAAAGCAGATATCGAAAAGGCACTGAACAACAAATAATTAAATGGTTGTGCTAATAAACGCAACAAAAACAGCTGCTTGCTAACAAGCAAAAAATACTTTGCTTAAAGTGGCGAAAAATATTTGACAGGCAGGCGTAAGTCTATATAATACACACCCACAGCAAGGGGCTTTGATAGTCTTCATGTTGTGGGAAGTTTTTCAAAGGGTGACAACTTTGGATGATAAGACTTTCGGAAATTCTACAACCTAGTATAGGTACAGGATTTCTAGAAAATTCCCTTTAAGGAATTTCAGTAATACCTAGTTTGGATGCATAGCTTTTAGAATTTACGACAATGTAAATTCTCTTGCACTCGGACGAAGCAGTTTTATTTGTAAGATTGCGTTTAGGTGTTAAGCTTTAGAAAATCCTATTTAAAGGATTTTCCTTGCGAAGCTAAAAAAGCAGTGCTTTTTTTATACGCTTCTCAGGGTGATTAGCTCAGTTGGTAGAGCGTCTGCCTTACACGCAGAATGTCGGCGGTTC
>NZ_JBQQEZ010000011.1:0-128225 GCF_052258425.1 Psychrobacter sp. T6-4 | reverse complement strand
TATTCGTGAAGGCGGCCGTACGGTAGGCGCTGGTGTTGTTGCTTCAGTTAAGGACTAATCATTAGATTAGCTTTTACCTGTTAGACTTAGCGTCTAACTGCTAGACATAGAAAAGCCATCCGTCAGGGTGGCTTTTTTGTATTTTGAGACAAGATAACACCATATTTGTCTTAAAATATAAACTCATTAGACAAATTTATATAAAAAAATACAGCAAAACTTGCATTCTAATTAAAGATAGGTATAATTATCAGCCTTAACACCCATAGGCGATTGGCTCAATTGGTAGAGCATCGGTCTCCAAAACCGAGGGTTGTAGGTTCGAGTCCTACATCGCCTGCCATCTTCTTATCATATCTTCTGTTATACGCCACCTCCTAAGTGAGTTCTTTATGAGCAATAATCAGGATAACCTCGATTCTAAGTTATCTGATGCCCCTAATACGGCGGCTGGTGGAATGCTGAGCAAATCAAAGCACGTTTCAGCAGGGAACACCTCTGCTGTCGAAGTCGCTAAGACTGGTTCAGCTAAAGATATGATGCTATGGTTACTTGCCATAGTGGCATTAATTGCAGCGACTTTTGCAAATCAGTACTTGCCGGGGTATTGGCAAGCGGCGAATGACGTTTGGGTACGTATTGGTATCATCGTCGCGCTCGCCGTATTTGCATTAGTGTGTTTGGCGCTGACTCACCAAGGTCGCGCCTTTAAAATCCTACTAAGAGACGCAGCAGTTGAACTGCGCCGCGTCACTTGGCCAGGTAAAGATGAGACCTTTCAATACACATGGCAGACGATTGTCGTCATAGGTATCGTTGGGTTTTTTATTTGGTTACTCGATAACTTCTTTAATTGGTTCGTCGGTATCTTTATCGGCTAAGATCTATTGGTTATAAGCTTTTAGCAAAACCATATTAGTTCTAGCTGGCGTTTATCTATAACGACTCAAACGATCAGGAGCGTCAAATGCGTTGGTATATTGTCCAAGCGTTTTCAGGATATGAAAAGCAAGTACAGCGTTCACTAACAGATCGTATTAATCGTAGCGACTTTGCAGACTCTTTTGGTGATGTTCTTGTGCCAACAGAAGAAGTCGTCGAGATGAAAGACGGTAAAAAACGCAAAAGTGAGCGTAAGTTCTTTCCAGGTTATGTCTTAATCGAAATGGAGATGAACGATAACACTTGGCACATCGTCAAAGAATGTCCGCGCATCATGGGCTTTATTGGTGGTACGCCTGAGACGCCAGCACCGATCACCCAGGCAGAAGCGGATCGTATTTTAAACCGTTTGAACCAAGCTGAAGCAGATCCTCGTCCCAAGACTTTATTTGAGCCAGGTGAAGAGCTACTGGTCATCGACGGTCCCTTTACTGACTTTAAAGGTATGGTCGAAAAAGTGGATTACGAAAAATCCAAGCTACATCTTACAGTAAATGTATTTAATAGACCCACTCAGGTCGAACTTGAATTTAGTAAAGTTGAAAAATTAGACTAAAACATTTCTTAAAGTTTTATCAACCGGGGAGCTACCTATTATTATTTAGATAATAATTTAGCGCTATTACCCATATAGGAGAGAATCATGGCTAAGAAGATTGATGGTTACATCAAACTACAAGTGCCTGCAGGCAAAGCAAACCCTTCACCGCCGATCGGTCCAGCACTGGGTCAAAAAGGCGTGAACATCATGGCGTTCTGTAAAGAATTTAACGCTGCGACCTCAAGCCAAGAGCCAGGTCTACCAATTCCAACAGAGATTACCGTTTATAGCGATAAGTCTTTTACCTTCATCATGAAGTCACCACCAGCGGCGTTTTTACTACGTAAAGCTGCTGGTATCGCTAAAGGCTCAGGCACCCCTAATACCGCTAAAGTTGGTAAAGTGTCACGTGAGCAGTTAGAAGAGATTGTAAAGACTAAAGATGCTGATTTAACGGCTGCTGATCTTGACGCCGCTGTTCGTACCATCGCTGGTACCGCACGTTCAATGGGCATTACCGTGGAGGGTGTGTAAATGAGTAAGCTAACCAAACGCCAAAAAGAAATTAACAACCGTGTTGATAACGACAAGCAATACACTATCGAAGAAGCGGTTCAGATCTTAAATGATTTGCCAGCGCTAAAATTTAAAGAGTCTATCGATATTGCTATCAACTTGGGTGTTGACCCACGTAAATCTGATCAAGTGGTTCGTGGTGCTACCAACCTACCTGCGGGTACGGGTAAAACCAAGCGCGTCGCTGTATTTGCTCAAGGCGCTGCTGCTGAAGCTGCAAAAGAAGCGGGTGCTGACATTGTAGGTTTTGAAGACCTAGCAGAACAAATCAAAGCCGGCAACATGGACTTTGATGTCGTTATTGCAGCTCCTGATGCTATGCGCGTTGTGGGTCAGTTGGGTACGATCTTAGGTCCTCGTGGCCTCATGCCTAACCCAAAAGTTGGTACAGTAACACCAAACGTTGCTGAAGCTGTGACTAACGCAAAAGCGGGTCAAGCACAATACCGCGTAGACAAAGCAGGTATTATCCACACGACTATCGGTCAAGTTGGTTTTACCGCGGAGCAAGTTATTCAAAACGCTGGGGCACTGCTTACTGATCTAAAGCGCGCTAAGCCTGCAACGTCGAAAGGTACTTTCATTAAGAAAATTACCCTATCTAGTACTATGGGCCCAGGTATCACTATTGATCCTGTTCCATATCGCATGGCCAAATAATTTTATTTAAGCCCTAAGGTTTGAGTAATAAAAAAATTCTAAGAATTAGGTCAGCATAGTCTTTGCTATGCTGTCTAAGACCGTAGGTAAAGCGCAGTTATAAGAGAGTAATATAGCTTATAGCTGAGCTTGTTAATCGATGACAGATGAAAATCTCAATTGTCCTACGCAGACGGTGACCCACCCAGTTTAAACCTAGAGCAGGTAAGATGAAAGCTGTCTTACCACTCATTGTTATTCTGATAACGGTGCCGTAATCAGTCGCTGCTGATTAGTTCT
This sequence comes from Psychrobacter sp. T6-4, assembly GCF_052258425.1. NCBI lineage: Bacteria > Pseudomonadati > Pseudomonadota > Gammaproteobacteria > Moraxellales > Moraxellaceae > Psychrobacter > Psychrobacter sp. T6-4. The sequence goes on along the minus strand of NZ_JBQQEZ010000011.1, from coordinate 125,227 downwards.
ATCAGTAGCGTATCGTATCAAGTCAGTCCTGTTTTGTGGTTTAGACTACATGAGGATTGGTAAGATTAAAGGAGTCAACTTATGGCATTAACGCTAGAGCAAAAACAACAAGTTGTGGCTGAAGTGTCTGAAGTTGCTGCTAATGCTTACTCAGCAGTAGCTGCCGAATATCACGGTATTGGTGTTGCAAAGCTTACTCAGCTGCGCGAACAAGCCCGTGGTAAAGGTGTCGTTTTAAAAGTGGTCAAAAACACTTTAGCAAAACGCGCTTTTGAAGGCACTAAGTTTGAGAGCATGTCAGACCGTATGACTGGTCCACTACTTTTGGCCTTTTCTATGGAAGATTTGGGATCTGCTGCCAGAGTCGTTTACGACTTTAGCAAAGATAACAAAGCTTTGGAGACCAAATTAGTATCAGTCGGTGGTGAAGTTTATGGTCCAGAAGAGCTAGAGCGCGTATCGAAGCTACCAACTCGCGACGAAGCACTCTCTATCCTCATGGCGACTATGAATGCACCAGTGACCAAGCTTGTCCAGACTATGAACGCAGTTCCAGGCAAATTTGTTCGCACTGTAGCAGCAATCAAAGACGCAAAAGAAGCGGCTTAATTGCTTGTTTTAACTTAAATTTTGTAGCGTACTATCTAGGTTATTTAACCTATCTATACACGCTATTAGAATCAATTAAATTTTATCAGATAACGGAGAGTTCTCATGGCACTATCTAAAGATGATGTGTTAAACGCAATTGCTGAAATGTCAGTAATGGATATCGTTGAGCTAATCAGCGACATGGAAGAAAAATTCGGCGTAACTGCTGCTGTTGCCGCTGCACCTGCTGCTGCTGGTCCTGCTGCTGCTGCTGCTGAAGAAAAAGACGAATTTGACGTCGTTCTTTCAAGCTTTGGCGAAAAGAAAGTTGCGGTCATTAAAGCCGTACGTGAAGCGACTGGCCTTGGTCTAAAAGAAGCGAAAGATTTGGTTGAAAGTGCTCCAGCACCAATCAAAGAAGGCGCAACTAAAGACGAAGCTGAAGAGTTGAAGAAGAAGCTTGAAGAAGCTGGTGCAAGCGTTGAACTAAAGTAAGTTTAACCTAGTACACAAAAGAGCTGGTAATGCCTTGCATTGCCAGCTCTTTTTTATTATAATAAACAGCTTGACCTTTTGTGTCTGCCAAAGCCTGAGCACAAGCGGTGGATACCCATCAAAAGGACAGACGATATACATGCAAGCACACACGCCAGTTTTTGAAATAAGTTGACTTATGCTAGACGTCTTTAGATGTTTGGCGTTTTTTTGTGTCTGCATGCTTTCCTACTAAAACTATAGTTATATTGATTCTAGAATTTTTATCTAATCCTAAATGGTTGTACTGCTTATTAGCAGATTCATAGAGGTGACGGTATTGCTTTTATCTATACCTGATGGCGATAGATGACTAGCTTTATATTTAGAGCTTACATTTACCCATGTTGCATTGAGCTTAAGTATACCGAGCTTCAGTGATTTTATCGTCAGGCTTAATACGTTTTATCTCGTTGTTTTATTATCGTTTACGTCGTCAACTTTATATAAGTTGGTCACGCTTTTCATTTGTTTTCATGTTTACTGTAAGGACTCTCGATGGCATATTCTTATACTGAAAAAAAGCGTATTCGCAAAAGTTTTGCTGAATTGCCCACTGTAATGGACATTCCCTATTTACTGTCTATTCAAGTAGATTCCTACGAGCAATTTTTGCAAGAGCACAAAAAGCCAAAAGCTCGTGAGAATACTGGTTTGCAAGCGGCATATTCTTCTATTTTCCCAATTGAGAGCCACTCAGGTAACGCTGAACTGCAATTTGTTGAGTATTACTTAGGGGACCCTGAATTTGATGAGCGTGAGTGTATTTTGCGTGGCTCAACCTTTGCAGCCCCAATGCGTGTCAAGATTCGTCTGATTATTAAAGACAAAGACAGCAAAGATAAAGATAGCAAAGCGGCGATCAAAGATATCCGTGAGCAAAGTGTCTATATGGGCGAGATGCCACTGATGACTAACAATGGTACCTTCATCATCAACGGTACTGAGCGTGTCATCGTGTCGCAATTACATCGCTCGCCTGGTGTGTTCTTTGATCATGACAAAGGTAAATCACACTCTAGTGGTAAAGTGCTTTATAACGCCCGTATTATCCCATACCGTGGCTCATGGCTTGACTTTGAATTCGATGCTAAAGACTTAGTCTTTGCTCGTATTGACCGTCGCCGTAAGTTATTAGCGTCAATTATCCTACGTGCACTAGGTTTGAGCACAAGCGAGATCTTAGACTTGTTCTTTGACAAAGTAGCTGTGTATAAAGGCGATGAGCAATTTGAGATTGACTTGGTTGCTGATCGCTTGCGCGGTGAGATGGCGCAGTTCGATATCGTATCGCCTGATGGTGACGTTATTGTAGAGCAGGGCAAACGTATCAATGCGCGCCGTATCCGTCAGCTTGAAGAAGCAGGTATGACGAAAATTGCGGTGCCTGATGAATATCTGTATGAGCGTATTTTGGCAGAAGACATCGTCGTGAATGATGAGGTTATCGCGCGCGCAAATACACTTATTGATCACGAGTTATTGGTTAAACTCAGCTCATATGAAGCAAGCGATGCTATCAGAGAGTTCAGCATCTTGTTCACCAATGATATCGATCAAGGTAGTTATATTGCCGATACGTTACGTGCTGATAGTACCTCAAGCCGTGAAGAGGCGCTGATTGAGATCTATAAAGTCATGCGTCCAGGTGAGCCGCCAACGGTTGAGACTGCCGAAAAACTATTCGATAGCATGTTCTTTAACGCTGATCGTTACGACTTATCGAACGTCGGTCGTATGAAGTTTAACCGCCGCTTAGGTCTTGATTTTGAAGATACGGACGATGCTGATATTCAGCGCGGACGCAGCGTCTTGACTAACGATGATATCGTCAACGTATTAAAAGAGCTGATTGAGATCCGTAACGGTCGCGGCGAAGTCGATGATATTGATCATTTAGGTAACCGCCGTATTCGTTCGGTAGGTGAGATGGCAGAGAACCAATTCCGTGTTGGTCTGGTACGTGTTGAGCGTGCGGTCAAAGAGCGTCTGAGCTCAGCTGAGTCTGATAACTTATCACCGCAAGATTTGATTAATTCAAAACCTGTCGCTGCTGCGGTCAAAGAGTTCTTTGGTTCAAGCCAGCTGTCGCAGTTTATGGATCAAAATAACCCGTTATCAGAAGTCACGCACAAACGCCGCGTCTCCGCGTTAGGACCAGGTGGTCTAACTCGTGAACGTGCTGGTTTTGAGGTTCGTGACGTTCATGATACACATTATGGCCGTGTCTGCCCGATTGAGACGCCAGAGGGTCCAAACATTGGTCTTATTAACTCCTTAGCGACCTTTGCCAAAACCAACAGCTTTGGTTTCTTAGAGACGCCTTATCGCCGCGTAGTCGATGGTAAGGTCACTGACAAAATCGAATACCTATCAGCGATTGAAGAAGTGGGTACTGTGATTGCACAGGCCGACTCACCAGTGACTGAAGATGGTGCGTTATCTGATGAAATGGTCAGTGTGCGTAGCTATGGTGAATTCGTGCGTATGCCACCAGAAAAAGTGACGCATATGGATGTGTCACCAAGTCAGGTCGTATCAGTAGCAGCGGGTCTGATCCCATTCCTAGAGCATGATGATGCTAACCGTGCCTTGATGGGTTCGAACATGCAGCGTCAGGCGGTGCCAACACTACGTGCTGATAAGCCGCTAGTCGGTACGGGTATGGAGCGTCACGTTGCTCGTGACTCAGGTGTTTGTGTTATCGCTAAGCGTGGCGGTGTGATCGAAGATGTTGATGCGTCACGTATTGTGGTACGTGTCAATGAAGACGAGATGACCGCAGGTGAGGCGGGTATCGATATCTATAATTTGATCAAATACACACGCTCAAACCAGAACACTTGTATCAACCAGCGTATTATCGTCAACCAAGGCGATGAGATTGCTTTGGGTGATATCTTGGCGGATGGTCCATCTACCGATTTAGGTGAGTTGGCACTAGGTCAGAATATCCGCATCGCCTTTATGCCGTGGAACGGTTATAACTTTGAGGATTCTATTCTTTTATCTGAAAAAGTCGTCAAAGAAGATCGTTTTACGACCATTCATATTCAAGAATTGACCTGTGTGGCGCGTGATACCAAGCTTGGAACCGAAGAGATTACTGCGGATATTCCAAATGTGGGTGAAGCAGCTCTATCAAGTCTAGATGAGGCGGGTATCGTTTATATCGGTGCTGAAGTGGACGCAGGCGACATCTTAGTCGGTAAAGTCACACCAAAAGGTGAGACGCAACTGACGCCAGAAGAGAAACTGCTCAGAGCTATCTTTGGTGAAAAAGCGGCTGATGTCAAAGACACCTCATTACGTGTCCCAACATCAAGCAAAGGCACGGTTATTGACGTACAAGTCTTTACCCGTGATGGCGTCGAAAAAGACGCTCGCGCTCGCGCTATCGAAAAATCGCAGCTTGATAGCTACCGCAAGGATTTAAAAGAAGAGCTACGCATCTTTGAAGAAGCCGCTCGTGGTCGTATCGGTACGCTCCTTGATGGTCAAAAAGTCAGCGGTGGTTCCGGCCTAAAAGCGGGTACCGTTATGGCGCTGGCTGATATGAAAGAGATGAGCCTTGAGACTTTGCTGGATATTCAGCCTGTTGAAGAGGAAATTTCTGAGCGCTTGACGCAGATCGCAGAGTACTTAGTCGATAAGCAAAAAGATATCGATACCAAGTTTGCTGAGAAGAAACGCAAACTAACAGCAGGGGACGACTTACAACATGGCGTACAAAAAATTGTCAAGGTTTATCTTGCGGTTAAGCGTCGTATCCAGCCTGGTGACAAGATGGCGGGTCGTCACGGTAACAAAGGTGTAGTATCACGTATTATGCCAGTTGAAGATATGCCATATGATGAGCATGGCAATACGGTTGATATCGTATTGAACCCGCTTGGCGTACCTTCGCGTATGAATATCGGTCAGGTGCTCGAGACGCATTTGGGTATGGCAGCGAAAGGCTTGGGCGAGAAGATTGACGGCATGCTTAAAGCACAAGCGGCAATCAAAGACTTACGCGATTTCTTAGACCAAATTTATAATAAAGTTGGTGGTGAGCAAGTCGACCTCGACAGCTTGTCTGATGACGATATCATGGGCTTGGCAAGCAACTTACGTGGCGGCGTTCCGATGGGAACAGCAGTATTTGATGGTGCGCATGAGCATCAAGTTAAAGATCTACTTGAGCTTGCAGGTCTAGCTCGTGATGGTCAGCAGACATTATATGATGGTCGTACCGGTCAGCAGTTCGATCGTAAAGTGACGGTCGGTTATATGTATATGCTCAAGCTTAACCATTTGGTTGATGACAAAATGCATGCACGCTCGACGGGTTCTTACTCATTAGTCACCCAGCAACCACTCGGTGGTAAAGCGCAGTTCGGTGGTCAGCGCTTTGGTGAGATGGAAGTATGGGCACTAGAAGCATACGGTGCCACTTACACCTTGCAAGAGATGCTAACGGTGAAGTCTGATGATGTCGAAGGCCGTACCCGTATGTACAAAAACATCGTTGATGGTGAGCAGTACATGGACCCAGGTATGCCTGAATCCTTTAACGTTTTGACCAAAGAAATCAAATCACTAGGTCTTAATATTGAGTTAAAAGAAAACAATTAAGCTTTAATTAAAGCTCAATGGTTCAGTCAAAAGCAGTTAGCTCATTATTCATGCGCCTGCTTTTGACACCTTATCTCAACCCTATTCATTGCCTTCAGTCTCTTGGATGCGCTATATAACCTGATGTTATAAAACGCGGCCAGATGATTATAAAGATAACGGAGAAGCAACTTGAAAGATTTACTCGATATCATGCAAAGCCCAACTGCGGGCGGTAACCGTGAATTTGATAGTATTCAGATTACCTTGGCGTCGCCTGACGTCATTAAGTCGTGGTCACACGGCGAAGTCAAAAAACCAGAAACTATTAACTATCGTACCTTTAAGCCTGAGCGTGATGGTCTGTTTTGTGCCAAAATTTTTGGCCCTGTAAAAGACTTTGAATGCCTGTGTGGTAAGTACAAGCGCCGTAAGTTCCAAGGCGTTATCTGCGAAAAATGTGGCGTAGAAGTCACTACTGCCAAAGTGCGCCGCGACCGTATGGGTCATATTGACCTAGCCAGCCCTGTTGCGCACATTTGGTTTTTAAAATCCTTACCAAGCCGTATTGGTTTGCTTCTTGATATGACGCTACGTGATATCGAGCGCGTATTATATTTTGAGAGCTATATCGTCACTGAGCCAGGTCTGACTTCTCTTGAGAAGTATCAGCTGCTCGATGATGAGGACTACTATCGCGCGCTAGAAGAGTTCGGTGATGAGTTTACGGCTAAGATGGGCGCAGAAGCGGTTCAAGATCTATTAAAAGACATTGATCTTGATATCGAGATTGATGAGCTACGTGAAGCGATTCCACAAACGGGTTCTGAGACTAAGCTCAAAAAGATGTCTAAGCGTCTTAAATTATTAGAAGCCTTTCGTGATTCTAATAATAAGCCTGAGTGGATGGTGATGAATATCTTGCCAGTGCTACCACCAGATTTGCGCCCGCTAGTACCGCTAGAAGGCGGCCGTTTTGCAACCTCAGATCTTAATGATCTCTATCGCCGCGTGATTAACCGTAACAACCGTCTAAAGCGTCTACTTGAGCTAAGCGCCCCTGACATTATCGTACGTAACGAAAAGCGTATGCTACAAGAATCCGTCGATGCCTTGCTTGATAACGGTCGCCGTGGTCGTGCAATTACCGGCAGTAACAAGCGTCCATTGAAATCTTTGGCTGATATGATCAAAGGTAAGCAAGGTCGTTTCCGCCAGAACTTACTCGGTAAGCGTGTTGATTACTCTGGTCGTTCGGTCATCGTGGTCGGCCCTACGCTACGCTTGCATCAGTGCGGTCTGCCTAAAAAAATGGCTCTTGAGCTATTTAAGCCCTTTACTTATAACAAGCTGTTGTCTCATGGCTTAGCCACGACGATTAAAGCCGCCAAAAAGATGGTCGAGCGTGAAGAGCCGCAAGTGTGGGATATGCTAGCTATGGTTATCCGTGAGCATCCGGTACTATTGAACCGTGCGCCAACGCTTCACCGTTTGGGCTTACAGGCCTTTGAGCCAGTACTCATTGAAGGTAAAGCGATTCAATTGCATCCGCTCGTCTGTACCGCGTTTAACGCTGACTTTGACGGCGACCAAATGGCGGTACACGTACCCTTAACGCTAGAGGCGCAGCTTGAATCACGCGCTCTTATGATGTCAACGAACAACATCTTATCGCCAGCAAACGGTGATCCGATTATCGTACCCTCGCAAGATGTGGTCTTGGGGCTGTACTACATTAGCCGCTCATCAGTGAATGTCAAAGGCGAGAGCATGGTTTTTGCTTCGGTCAACGAAGCACTGCGCGCTATCGGCTCAAATGATTTGCACGTCAATGCCAAAATCAAAGTTCGCGTAACTGAAACTATTATTGACGCTGATGGCAATCATACGGACGCAACTAGCATCAAAGATACCGTTGCCGGTCGTTTATTGATCTGGAACATCATGCCCAAAGGTATGGCGTTTGAAGAGTGTAACCAAGAGATGACTAAGAAAAACATCTCGCGTTTGATTAACTCTTGCTACCGTACTATGGGCGTCAAAGATAGCGTTATGTTCGCCGATCAATTGATGTATCTTGGATTTGCACAAGCAACGTTATCTGGGGTATCAATCGGTATTGACGATATGGTCATTCCGCCAAGCAAAAAACAAATCATCGAGACGGCAGAAGCTGAAGTACGCGAGATCGAAGATCAGTTTGAGCAAGGTTTTGTGACCGCAGGTGAGCGTTACAACAAAGTTGTCGATATCTGGTCACGTACCAATGACAAAGTCGCTAAAGCGATGATGGATAATTTGGCAACGGACAAGGTGATTAATGCACAAGGGGAGGAGGAAGAGCAAAAATCCTTTAACTCTATCTTTATCATGTCAGATTCGGGCGCTCGTGGTAGTGCCGCGCAGATTCGTCAGCTTGCAGGTATGCGTGGCTTGATGGCAAAACCGGATGGCTCGATTATCGAGACACCGATTAAAGCGAACTTCCGTGAAGGTTTGACGGTACTACAGTACTTTATTTCAACTCACGGTGCGCGTAAGGGTCTTGCCGATACCGCACTGAAAACGGCTAACTCAGGTTACCTAACGCGTCGCCTAGTCGATGTGGCACAAGATTTGGTCATTACGACTGAAGACTGTGGAACTGAGCAAGGCCTCTTGATGACCCCGCATATCCAAGGCGGTGAGATCATCGAAAAGCTCGGTGATTTAGTACTAGGCCGAGTAACGGCTCGTGATGTGACTTATAACAATGATGAGTCAAAAATCTTGGTACCAACAGGTACCCTGATCGATGAGCATTGGGTCAATGTTTTAGACGAGAACGCCATCGATGACATCTGGGTACGCTCAGTCATCACTTGTGATGTCGAGCATGGTGTTTGTTCGCAGTGCTATGGTCGCGACCTTGCTCGTGGTCATAAAGTTAATATCGGTGAGTCCGTTGGTGTCATGGCAGCGCAGTCTATCGGTGAGCCGGGTACTCAGTTAACGATGCGTACGTTCCACGTGGGCGGGGCTGCGAGTTCGGCCTCTGTTGATAACAGCATCTCAGTTCGCAACGCAGGTCAAGCGCATTTTGAGAACATGAAGACTGTTGAGCACACTGATGGTCACTTAGTTATTGTCTCTCGATCCGCTGAGATTGCTTTGACTGATGAGCTAGGCCGTGAGCGTGAGCGTTACAAAGTGCCTTATGGTTCAAGCGTGCTGGTCAAAAACGGTGAGCAGGTCGAAGGCGGTCAGACAATCGCGAAGTGGGATCCGCACACGCATCCTATTATCACAGAGTTTGCGGGTAAAGCGCGCTTTAGTGATATCACTGACGGTATGACAGCAACGGTCAAAGTCGATGATGCTACTGGTATGAGCTCGTTTGAGATTCTAGCGACTCGTGACCGTTCAAGTAACGCCAAAGACTTGCGTCCAGCGATTATCTTGAATACTGATGAAGGTAAAGAAGTGGTTTATTTCTTGCCCGCTGAAACGATCATTCGTGTCAGTGATGGTGAAGAGGTCGCAGCAGGTTCTATCTTAGGCCGCGTACCACAAGCTTCGTCAGGTACCAAAGATATTACTGGTGGTCTACCACGCGTCGCCGATCTATTTGAAGCCCGTCGCCCCAAAGATCATGCGATTATGGCCGAGATGACGGGTGTCGTCAGCTTCGGTAAAGAGACCAAAGGCAAAAACCGCTTTATCATTACCAATGAAGACGGTGAGGTTCATGAAGAGCTAATCCCGAAATGGCGCCAAATCAACGTCTTTGAAAATGAGACGGTAGCACGGGGTGAGGTTATCGCTGATGGACCGCAAAACCCGCATGACATCTTGCGCCTAAAAGGTCAAACCGCGCTTGCTGATTATATCGTTAACGAAGTACAAGACGTTTACCGCTTGCAAGGGGTAAAAATCAACGATAAGCACATTGAGGTTATTATTCGCCAAATGCTGCGTAAAGTTGAGATTACTGATGCTGGCGACTCAGGTCACTTCAAAGGCGATCAAGCGGAGTATGCGGATATCAAAGCACTCAATGCTAAACTGGAAGCTGAAGATAAATTCCCAATACAGTATGAGCGTCAGTTGCTTGGTATCACTAAAGCGAGTCTGGCAACAGAGAGCTTTATCTCAGCGGCGTCTTTCCAAGAGACCACTCGCGTATTAACTGCTGCTGCGGTTACAGGCAAAGTTGATGAGTTGCGCGGTCTTAAAGAGAACGTCGTTGTTGGTCGCTTGATTCCTGCTGGTACGGGCCTTGCTTATCACAAAGCCCGTAAAGAAAAAGCGGATCAAAAGCTGCTTGATAAAGACATGAGTGCAGCGTTTGATATGCCTGCTGGTAGTGATAACAAAGACTTTACAAGCTTTGATGAAGCCTTTGCCCAAGAGCTTAATCAAGACAGCCAGTCTTAATTGTTTGTCGTATAAAAAAAGCCAGCATTTTTGCTGGCTTTTTTGTACCTGTTGAATGCGCTCAAAGACAGTGTTCTTAAACGGTTTTATAAGAAATTTATTTCAAAAAATAGTACACTAAATCAGCGCCCATCACTTAGAACTTAAACAAGGATAATATACGTATGGCAGACAAAGGCCGCGTTGCTAAATATCAAGCAGATCGCACTAATCAAAAGCTGTATTTTTGTCGCTTGGCTTGTCAAGCTGCGGGCAGTAGTAACGACAAACAGCTGTATCAGGCGCATTGTGAAACCGCTATTTTTCATCTATACGGGACTTTTTTAGCTTTTTTACAAGAGCTCAGTCAATTTTACGGGCTGCAAGAGAGTGCGCCTACATTGACTGATATTGAAGAAGCTTTGGATACGCGCACACAGGTTTCTCCAGAAATCCTACGCTTAAAGCAGTTACGCGAAAAAGGCTTTTTGGCTAATATCGAGCGCGCGTATCAGCGTTGTCTTTATGCTGTTCCGCCTGAATCTTTGGCAGATACTTCAATGGCTGTTAATGCAGCGCCAAAAGATTTGATCGTTAATGTGGTGACCTTATCGAATCAATGGCTACCTGATGAGAGCACTATTCGTGAATGGCGTCAGCAGTTCTTAGAGCTTATCGAGCAACTACGTGCTGGCATGGTAGAGTTTTAATAGAATAAGCAGTGATAAGAGTAGAGCCGTCATATAGATTTAGCATAGCCATAAAAAAGGCTTATCGATAATCAATCGATAAGCCTTTTTTGGTAGCTTAGGACTCTATTCTGGCATCGGCGGCATACGTTCAGCAGGCGTTGGTGCCAGTGGTGTATTTTGGATAGCGCTACGACTGTTGTTCGTTGATTGTGTCGTAGCAGCATCCTCTTCTACAGGTTCAGGCTCTAGTGGCTGCCTTGGTTGTACATTGGGTTTAACAGGTTTTGCTCTAGCAGTATCCTTTGCTATATCGTCAGCGTCTTCATCTAAGACTAAGCCGTCATCAGTCATCTTTATCACTTTTTGCTGCTGACGTTCTGATTTGGCGCGGTTATTGATAGACACCCATTGTTTGGGCGTATCTTTAAGTTGGGCTTTCATAAAGTCCATCCACACGGGCAGGGCTGCTACGCCGCCGTACTCACGGCGACCCATCGTCGCAGGCTGATCAAAACCCATCCAAACAACAGTTGCATTGGTAGGATGAAAGCCTGCAAACCAGGCGTCTTTGGCCTCATTTGTCGTCCCTGTCTTGCCGCCGATATCATCACGACCCAGAGCACGGGCTCGAACGGCAGTACCGCGTTGAACGACATCACGTAGGATATCTGCCATCTCAAAAGCCACTTGCGGCTTTAAGATTCTAGGCGCCTGCGTAGCCATAACATATTGTACAACAGGCGCATCTAGGCGATCAGCTTTAGGCTTTGCGTCATAGATAAATGCTTCATTTTGGGCCGCTATCAGCGCCTCTTCTTCAGCATCTATTCCACCATTACTCTCAGCATCGTCCGCGCTAGCATCGTCCGTTTGCTCGTCAGTGCTCTGTGCATCGGTGGTGTCGTCATCAACAGGCGTGTTAAAGGCTTCAATCAGGGCTTCATTGCGCTCATCGAGCAGCTCGTTAAAGCATAAAGCACACGCTTGTTGCGGATTCGCTTGAAACAAAAGCTTATTATCGTAATTGTAAATTTGCTCAATAAAATAGGGCTGAACGCGGTGACCACCATTAGCAAAGGTGGCGTAGGCCGTTGCCATTTGCAGAGGCGTTGCCTGTCCTGTACCTAGTGCTAATGACAAGGTTGTCGGTAGTTTTTCTTTATCCAAACCAAATTGATCAAGCAGGTCGCGAGTATCTGAGATACCTATCGCTTGTAGCAAGCGAATAGAAACTAAGTTGCGCGACAAATACAAGCCGCGGCGTAAGGTAATATCACCTAAGAAGCGCTCGTCAGAGTTTTTGGGTTTCCAGTCGCCGACTTGAATAGGACGGTCTGAGACAATGCTATCAGGACGATAGCCTTTTTGTAGTGCGGTGGTGTAGACAAGAGGCTTAATAGTAGAGCCGGGCTGACGCCACCCTTGTAGCGCACGATTAAATTTGCTGTGATTAAAATCAAAACCACCGACCAACGCATTGAGCGCTCCTGTCTCAGGATCTAGCGAGACTAAGCTGCCTTGTACTTCAGGGATTTGTGCCAATTGCCAATTGCCATTCTCAGTCGGTATTACCCGAACGATGTCCTCTTCACTCACAACCTGACTGGCATTACTAGGATAGTAGCCAACGCGATCAGCGGATATATATTTGCGCGCCCAGCTCATACCAGACCAATTGACAGTGACGCTCTCACCTGAAGGAATAGTTGCCTCAAAGCTACGCGAATTGACCTTGGTGACTTTAGCAGGAGACATACTGCTATAACGTCGAAAGTTCTCTAACGACTCGCCATTAGCTTCGGCGCCGCGCCAGCCGTGTCTGTGCTCATAAGCAACAAGACCTTTGATAACTGCAGCTTCTGCAGCAGCTTGTGCGTCACTATCAATCGTTAATCGTACGCGCCAGCCGCCATTGACAACCTCTTCACCATAGCGGTTGACTAAAGCATATCGCGCCATCTCTGCCAAATACGGCATATTGACATCAAGTTTTTCTTGATAAAGTTTGAGTCCAATAGGCGAGTTGATGGCTTCATCATGCTGTGCTTGATCGATGTAACCTAGATCATGCATGCGTCCAATAATCCAATTACGGCGCGTCAAAGCACGATCTGGATTGGCAACAGGATTATACTTTGAAGGTGCTTTTGGTAGGCCTGCCAGCATCGCCATTTCAGCAACCGTCAAGTTCTCTAACGATTTACTGTAGTATTTTCGAGCAGCAGCGCGGATACCATAAGCGCCTTCGCCTAGATAAATCTTATTGACATAGAGTGTCAAAATCTCATCTTTACTCAGCTCATCTTCCATTTTACGAGCCAAAAACAGCTCAGTTAGCTTACGATTGAGCGTACGCTCTGGGCTCAAAAAGTAATTTTTGGCAACCTGCATAGTGATGGTTGAGCCGCCCGTTTGAGTGTCATCATCGGTGACGACTTCGGTGACCGCGCGACCAAGACCTTTGATACTAATACCGCTATGCTGAAAAAATGAAGCATCCTCTGCTACCAAAAACGCCCGCGTTAAATTCTGTGGAATCTCGTCATAAGTCACAGGCAGTGACATACGATTGCCGTACTGGCCGATGAGTTTGTCATCACGACTATAGATTTGCAGCGGCATCTCTAAACTTGCCGTTTTGATTTCTTGAATGCTAGGTAGGGTTGGGGATAGGTACATCGCCATGCCATAAAAACCAATCGGCACTGCCAATGCCAAGATGACAACCAATGCCAAAAAGGCAATAAAGAGTCCAACTAAGAAGCGTAAGAGATGAACGGTAGCATTTTTTTGGGTCATAATCAGACTTTTTAATTCAAATTTGCAACAGATGTTTTATTATACCTTGAACCAAATGCGCAGGTCATACTAAATGTGCAATATCTTTTCTAAATGCTTGAATATGTCTGTTAAGTAAAGTATTGTACTGAATCATTACAATTCATTATAAAGTCGTACACTTCATACAAGGTATAGCGTTTGTGAGGTTATTTTCTTCTAAGAGTCAGCATTTAATTGGAGTGGACGTCTGTGCAACTTCAGTAAAGCTTGTGGATATACGACGTGAGCAGGGCGTATATCATCTAAAGTCTTATGGAATTGAAAGCCTAGCCTCAGGTGTGGTCGTTGACAAACTCATTGTAGATACCGAAATAGTCGGAGATACCATTGCTAGTTTGGCAAGGCGCTGTCAGGTTGCAGGTAGCAATGCGGCAACGTCAGTCTCAGGATCCGCGGTCATTACCAAAATCATCGATATGGATAAAAACCTAACTGATGTGGAACGAGAAGCACAAATTCGCCTTGATGCTGATCAGTACATACCTTATCCGCTAGAGGACGTCAATTTAGACTTTGAAGTACAAGGCCCCTCGCTTATTAGTGATGAGATGGTACAAGTACTGCTCGCCGCCTCACGTTCAGAGAACGTCGATCAGCGCGTCGATGCGCTAACCTTTGGCGGCTTGCAAACCAAAATCATGGATATCGAAACCCACGCTATCGAGCGCGCTTTTGATCTCATGGTAGACAATTTAGCCAATTTGCCTGAGCTTGTAGCTTTGGTTGATATTGGGCACAATCAGACGACTTTGTATATTGCAAAAGATGGCGAGTTTGTTTATAGCCGCGAGCAACTCTTTGGCGGCGCGCAGCTCACTGAGGCGATTCAAAACCGCTACGGTCTTACCTTTGAAGAGGCAACCTTGAGCAAGCGTGAACGCACTCTACCTGATGACTATTATCCTGAAGTGCTGACGCCGTTCTTAGAAAGTGCTATTCAGCAAATCACGCGCTCATTACAATTTTACTTCTCGTCAAGTCAGTACAATAGTATAGATCACATTGTGCTAGCAGGCGGTAGTAGTGCCATCTCAGGCTTAGCTGGTATGGTGCAACAAAAGCTTGGCGTAAGCGTCAGTGTTGCCAACCCCTTTATCAATATGACCATTGACCCCTATATAGACAGCGAGCAGCTAGCGATTGATGCGCCTAGTCTCATGGGTGCATGTGGCCTGGCGCTTAGGAGCTTTGACTAATGGCTCGTATTAACCTATTGCCTTGGCGCGCAGAAGAACGTGAACGTCGTAACAAGGAATTCATTACTTTAGTCGTTGCCGTGACTTTGCTGGCACTACTAGCGGCATTTGCATCATGGAGCTATTTTAACAATGAGTTAGAAGAGCAGCGCGACGCTAATGCGCTTATTGAGCAAGAAAACGCTCGCCTTGATGCCGTTTTGGTAGAGATTGACGGTTTAGAGCAGCGCCGTGAGGATATTATCTCTCGTATGCAAGTCATTCAAGATTTGCAGGGTCGCCGTCCTGTTCCTGTACGTTTATGGGATGATATTGCCAAAGCTATACCGCCCGCCCTTTATCTCAACAACTTTAAACGTGAAGGCGACATATTGACGCTGACGGGTTTTGCTGACAATCCAAATGTGGTATCTAGCCTGATTCGCAATCTCGATAGCAGCGAGTGGATGGGTAACTCTGCTGTTAGCAATATTCAGCAAAATATCAGCGCGTATGAAGCACCGCCCACACTCAATGAGCCGACCACGACAGGGGATGCGCCGCGTCCTGTCTACCCTGAGGACAGCTACGTACAATTTGTAGTGACGACTAAAGTACAGTCGGATACTGCTATCTTAGATGACGCTGCTGTAGCGGAGGGCACCTTATGAGACTCGATCTAAAAAAGCGTCCGTTTGGCGCCAAAAAGACGCCAATACGTAGTAAACGCCGCGCCAAAAAACCTTTTGATTTTAACGAGTTTCGCCGCAGTTTTCAGTCATTAGATGCTGATAATTATGGCAGCTGGCCGCTACCTGTCAAGCTTACGGTTATAGGATTTATTATTGCTTTTATTGCCGCTTTGTCTTGGGCGTTGCCCATTAGCAGCAAAATTGACGATATAAGAGCGGCTGAGAGTGAGCAGCAAGTATTGCTTGAGAGTTACCGCGAAAAACAATCGCGCGCGCGCCACTTAGAAGCTTATCAAGCGCAGGTCATACAGATGGAGACGGAGTTCAATACTTTGCTCGATCAATTGCCAAAGGATACGCGCGTATCAGAGCTGGTTGAGGGTATTAACATGACAGGGGTCGGCAGCAACATACGCTTCCAAGATATCTCCGTTGAACCTGAAATCGAAAACGAGTTCTTTATCGAGCAGCCTATACGCATTGCAGCTTTAGGCGAGTATCATCAGTTTGGCAGCTTTATCAGTGGTTTGGCGGCTCTACCGCGTATCATTACTATGCACGACTTTGAGATTAGTAACCCGCAGCCTACCTTAGAGGTTTTGCCTGAGCTTAATATGGTGCTACAAACCAAGACCTATCGCTCAAAAGAGGCAAAACCAGACGTAGAGGTCACAGGTGAACCGGCTGCTGCCGGGACTACAGAGGCAACGGATACTCTCGCTGCTAGTACAGGAGGCAACTGATGACCAAGAAACTACCCATCGTTTTGATCAGTGTCTTGGCATTATGGCTTAGTGGCTGTAGTGATCGTATCGGTATGGCAGAGCAGGCTATGGTAGACATACGTAATCAGCCTGCGCAGCCTATCGAGCCGCCGCCGCAAACCGAGCTGGTTGAAGATTTTGTTTATAGCGCAAATACCTTACGTAGCCCCTTTTTGCCGCCAAGTTTGGTCAATGCTCAAGGCACCAGTAGCGTGACGAACGGTATACGTCCTGATCTTAATCGTATAAAAGAGCCGCTTGAGCAATATGAGCTGGCGCAACTGATCTTTCGCGGTATGCTCATCTCGCCTGAAGGTCAGCAGTATGCCTTGGTGCAGCGCCCTGATGGTTCAGTGGCTAGCGTAAAGGTTGGCGATTATATTGGGCTAAATGATGGACGTATCGTTGAGATTACACCGACCCAAATTAATTTGATTGAAATTGTGCCAGACAGCCGCGCCGGGTTTATCGAAAGACCCCAGTCGCTGGTCTCTCCTATAAGTTAAGTCGGCAGATCTTTTGAGGAATAAGCAATGACCGTACGCCATGATCAGGTAACAACAATGAGTAAACGCGTATCTTCACCCTTTGCCGTCTCGGCACTGGCGGTAAGTATGATCACTATCAGTGCTAGCGCCTATGCCGAACAACGCATCAACACGGTCTCTGTGGTGCAGACAGCACCCGCCACTACCCAAATGCGTTTAGGGTTCTCCCAAATGCCGCAGTTGCCAGCTGCTTATCAGTTGGAGGATCCAAGCCGGCTGGTTTTGGACTTTGAGCAAGTGCAAAATGGGCTCAATAATCGCGCCAGCACCTATAATATTGGCATGATCAATGAAGTTACCACCTTAAACAACGACAGCACGACGCGCTTGATTGTGGGGCTTAGACAAGCTGGAGAGTACACGACTGCAATCGAAGGTAATGACTTACTCCTGACTATCACTGATCCTACTCGCGCTGTCGTATCCGCGCCTACTGTTGCACGTACGCCTTCTGTGGTGCGTCCTACCATAGTGAGTACTCCCACTGTAGTGACCACGCCTACTATTGTACGTGCGCCTACTGTCATCACTAATGACCCTATTCAAGATGTGTTAAATGGCAATACGGCAATCACAACCACTCCAATCGTCACGCCTATTATCGAGACGACAACGGTACCTGCCGCTGCAGTGGTCAGTCGCCCTGTAACAGTGACCGAGCAAGCCCCTGCCAATACAATGGTCGTACGAGTCAATCCTTTATTAGACCCAAGGCTTGCTGGTAGCCAAGTCAGTCAGCAATATAGCTATGATGGACTGACCGCACTGAATTTCTCTGCAAAGGGCAAGGGTGGTGATATCAGTATTGCACTTGCAAACGAAGCCATCCCAGTAGATGTGCAGCGTCAAGGCAGCCAGCTTGTGGTTCGCCTGACGGGTAGTACCGTGCCGCGTAACTTGCTACGCCGCCTAAACATCAATAGCGGACTTGTCAGTAGTGTCGATACCAAAAACCAAGGTCAAAACGGCGTTATCACCATCAATATGAATGGCGATTACGAGTATCAGGCTTATCAATCAGGCAATCAGCTTAATATTAGTGTTAAAGAGCCTGAGATGCTGCGAGAGCCGACTTTGGAGGAGAGAGTCTATACAGGTGAAGCCTTATCAATGGAGTTTCAAGACGTTGAGGTTCGTAGCGTTTTAGATATCTTGGCGCAGTTCACCGATATGAATATTGTCGCCAGTGATTCAGTCGCCGGCAATATTACCTTACGCCTTATTAACGTACCTTGGGATCAAGCGCTAGATATTATTCTAAAGAGTAAAAATCTTGGTAAGCGTGAGAATGGTAACGTCATTTTGGTCGCGCCATCCACTGAACTTGCTGAACAAGAAGCGCGTGAGCTGGCAGCACAGCAGGCGGTAGAAGCATACGCGCCGCTACGTACCGAATACATTCGTCTAAGCTACGCTAGAGCGCAAGACGTGTTTAATCTGATATCGCAAGGGAGCGGCTCAACAGGTAACAACAATATCGGCGGGGCGATTAATAATAACATCGGTACGGCTAACCGTTTTGAAGACAACAGCACGCTACTCTCACCGCGCGGTACAGTCACTATTGATGAGCGCACCAATACTTTGATCGTAAAAGATGTCGCAGATAGCATCGAGAACATTCGCGAACTTATTAGCAAAATTGACATTCCTGTACGCCAAGTCATGATCGAGGCACGTATTGTGAGTGCAACCGATAGCTTTAGTAAAGAGATCGGTGTGCGCTGGGGTATCTTGTCTAATGGCGCTGCAAACAATCGTAGTTTGCTTGTCGGTGGTAGTAATCAGACACTTGCAGACCTAAAAGACTTCGACATAGAAACCACAACAGTGAATGGTCAAACCGTCTCTTATCCCTCATACGATATCAGTCGCCCTGATAATCTAAACGTTGATCTTGGGGTTGCTAATCCTGCTGGTAGTATCGCTTTTGGTCTACTTGGGCTCTCTGATGTGATGCTTGATCTGGAGCTCTCAGCGCTACAAGCTGATAATCGCGGTGAAGTCATCTCAACGCCCAAGATTTTGACAGCAGATAAGCAAACGGCAAAAGTTTCGTCAGGTACGCAAATTCCTTATCAAGAAGCGTCCGCTAGTGGTGCGACAACGACTAGCTTTAGAGAGGCAGCACTTAGTCTGGAGGCCACACCGAATATCACTCCAGATGGCAAAATTGGTCTACAACTATTGATTACAAATGGTACGCCAACGATTATCAACAATCAGGTCGCCATCTCAGAGGACCTCATATCCACTAATGTCATTGTAGAAGATGGACAAACCATTGTCTTGGGCGGCGTATTTAGAAACCGTACGAACAACGGCGTTGATAAAGTGCCTTTCTTGGGTGACTTGCCGTACATTGGTCGCGCCTTTCGCCGCGATGTCCGCAGCAACGACAAAGAAGAGCTGCTGATCTTTATCACCCCAAAACTGATCAATGATGGTATTAGTCGTCTAAACTAAGATCGGATAGTCCGATAAAAGCAAGCCTTAGTGCTTGCTTTTTTATGGTATAGATTTGAGCGTTATAGGCAAAAGTGAATACGTGACTAGCCAGAATATCGACGACGTTGTATGATAGAGTATTTGGCTGAGTAAGTATGATGATGGAGCAATTACCGTCGGTGTTTTTAGTCGGACCGATGGGCTCAGGAAAAACGACCATAGGCCGCCTGCTCGCTAGGCAATTGGGCCGCTCTTTTGTAGATAGCGACTGGTACATAGAATCGCAGACTGGCGCTGATATTGCTTGGATATTTGCTAAAGAGGGTGAAGCGGGGTTTCGTGAGCGTGAAACACGCGCTATAGATGAGCTGACGCAAAGAGAGCAGATCGTACTGGCAACAGGTGGCGGGGCAGTTATGGCCGCGAGCAACCGTGAGTTTTTGCGTGAGCGCGGCATTGTGGTTTATCTCAACGCCCCTGTTGAGGTGCAGGTCGCCCGTACCGCGCGTGACAAATCAAGACCGCTACTCCAGCAGCCTAATCCTCGAAATATACTACAAAACTTATATGAGATTCGAGATCCTTTGTATCGGCAAGTGGCGCATATCATCATGCCAACGGGTCATACTTATCCGCGGCATATGGTCACTCAATTGCTTGAGCAACTCGAGCGCTTTTGCACCGAACAAAACATAACGACAGCAGTAATCGGTAGCGATGATCGTGACGTAGATACGCAAACAAAACCCTCTGCTGATTGACCCTTAGTTTGCCCTGACCCCTCTATCATTTAGGACTCTTCTATGACAGCGCCAATATCTGCTAACGGTTTAATGGTTAAGACGCAAAGCCATGATTATCCGATTGTCATTACTAAAGATGCTCGCAAGCTTAGTATGAGTGAGCAAATTACTCCTTTTATTAGTGGTCAGCAAGTCCTGATCGTCACTAACGATACCGTTGCCCCTTTGTACTTACAGCCTTTGCAATCAGCGCTTGAAAAAAGTTTTACAGTCAAAGTATGCATCCTACCAGATGGCGAGCAGTACAAAAATCAGACCAGTATCAATCAGATCTACGATGCGCTTATGATCGAGCATTTTAACCGTGATGTGACACTTATTGCGCTTGGCGGCGGCGTGGTAGGGGACATGACGGGGTTTGCAGCCGCAAGTTTTATGCGCGGCGTTAATTTTATTCAGATTCCAACAACGCTACTGTCACAAGTGGACTCAAGCGTTGGCGGCAAAACGGGTATCAATCATCCACAAGGCAAAAACATGATCGGCGCTTTTTGGCAACCACAAATGGTGCTTGCTGATATGAGCACGCTGCAAACATTGCCGCCGCGCGAGCTGTCCGCTGGACTGGCTGAGGTCATCAAATACGCGCTGATTATGGACGCCGATTTTTTGACTTGGCTTGAGGACAATATGGCGGCAATGATAGCGCTTGATCTAGATATATTGGGACAGGCAGTGCAGCGCTGCTGCGAGTACAAAGCTAATATCGTCGCGCAAGATGAGCGAGAATCTGGCGTACGCGCATTGCTTAATTTTGGTCACACCTTTGGTCATGTGATCGAAACACACGAGGGTTATGGTAATTGGTTACATGGTGAGGCAGTCGCAGCAGGCATGATGCAGGCAGCTCAGCTGTCGCAAAAGATGGGCTGGTTAAATGCTGAGGATCTGGCGCGAGTGGAGCGAGTTTTAGCGAGCGCTAATCTGCCAACTACGCCGCCTCCCATTGATCCGCAAACGGCATTGGATCTTATGGGACATGACAAAAAGGTCAAACAAGGTCAGATTCGCCTTATTCTGCTCAAATCTTTAGGCGAGGCGGTCGTTACAGATAAGTTTGAGGCGCCGCTACTTGTAGAGGTATTGTCCAAGCACGCTTAGCCTAACTTATTGATACACTGACTAACTCATTGATACACTAACTGTTATACCTTATGTTCTCAAAGCTCATAACTTTCAAAACCTATAATTTTCAAATCTTTAGCACATAATGGTGTAAAATAGGGATAACGCAAACGAATAGAGGTCTCTACGTTTTATCCGTTTGCTCATTCTTATTTTTGCCAAGGATTTATTCATGGTAGCACCACGCTCAACAACGCCTCCTGCTCAGTCATATCGCCGTCAGGCACTGATGTGGTTACTGATGACGCTGATACTAGGCGTTATTACGGCTTTGATTTGGATGTTTAGCCAGACGCCATCTATGGCAAGCAAAATTGAGAATGCGCCCATTTCTGCGCCGCAATCTTTGAGTACTGAACTTGAACAGCCGCTTGCTATTGAGGCTTTGCATGAGCTTGATACTGATGTGCAACCAATCAGTTTTGATGCCACTGTACGAGACTTACGTAGTTATCCTGCTGAATTCAAGGACAAGCGTTACTTACTCTCTAACAAGGGTAAGTGGACGGTGCAGGTGATGAATGTCGTTGAAAATGACGTGATTGTCAGTTATTTAGAAGGCCGCAAAGATCGCGACAAATTCTCCTACTTTCGCTATCGCGACGAAGATGATCAACTGCGCTACATGCTCACTTATGGACTGATGAGTAGCCCGCAAGAAGCGGCAGGTGCGGCTAAACTGATCGATTTTAAATTGCCTGCCAATGTTCGCGTGATACCTGAAGAGATCAATCGCTATGTCAGTATTATCGATAATTATGAGCGTCCAGGCCCTATCAAAGATCTAAGTACTAAGCGCGCCCGCTCCGTTAAATTAAAACGTACAAAACGTGAAGTGCCGCCGCCTCAGCGCGAGCAGGCACCTGCTCAAAACAACACAGACTCGAGCAATGCGTCGATCAATCAAGAGCCAAGTAATAGTAGCCCTACCCAGAGTATTCGTGAAGTGGAGAATACCGATTCTACCCTGTCAGTAGATGAGGAGCGCACTGTTGAGACAGAAGGTGCAAGCAATAATAAACCAAAAGCTGAGCAAAATAGTACCAAGCCTGCACCAGCTGATGTGATTACTGCACCTAAAAAGCCTCCTGTCGTACCGACGCCTAAGCCGCCGCCTGCCAGTAATACTACCGCGGCACCTGTCAATAATAGCAACAGCAAAGCGCCAGCAAAGAGCGATGCAAGAAGCGAAGATAGTATCAAGGCGTTAATAGAAGAAAAGAGCGAATAAAAACAGTCAAACAAGCAGTATGTACGTTAGACGACGTACGTACTGCTAAATAGTCTTGGACGCTACGCGCTATTCGTTCACCGCTAATAACCTCTAGTTATGACTTAGCAAAAAAGACTAGATTTATAGTTATGCATTCATTAAAATAAAGAGCACTAAAATTAGTAATATAAAGAAAGGTTTATCCTTAAATGTGAATAAAACCATATCTTTATGTCTTACCGGTCAAGGGTTTTTATCAGGCCGCACAGTTTGATAAGCTATAATGACGTTCAAGCTTTATGTACTTACAATAGCAGTCAAAGAATGACAATCGCTTACTGACCACATAAGACTTTGGCTTATATAAATACATTTACAGCGCATCACGCCATTTATTAATTCGGTTATAAGAATATTACCTGCCAGCCCGTTCTGCCTTCGGGCATCCGCTTATGATCCGCATTGGATGCATGAGCTGTCTGCTTACTTAAAAGGACAAGCTATGTCGATGATTTCCTCCCATACACATTTGGCGACGCCAGATGACTTCTCTGATAACTGTGGTTTTGGTTTGATTGCTCATATTGAAGGGCAAGCCAGCCACGATTTGGTCAAAACAGCCATTCATAGTTTAAGCTGTATGACCCATCGCGGCGGCGTTGCGGCTGACGGTAAAACGGGTGATGGTTGTGGTCTTTTACTTGCCAAACCGATTGAGTTTTTTAAACAAATCGCAACTGAGCAAGCTTTCGCTATTAGCGATAACTTCGCTGTCGGTATGGTATTTGTCAGTCTCGATGAGACCAAAGCTGTGCACAGTCAGCAAGTACTCGCTGAAGAAATTGAAGCGCAGGGACTTAGAGTTGCAGGCTGGCGCGATGTACCTACTGATTTGGATATTGTCGGTGAAATCGGCCGTGAGACATTGCCTGACTTTAAGCAGATATTTGTAAATGCTACTGACACGTTAAGCCCTGATGACTTTAACCGTAAACTGTTCGTTGCTCGTAAAAAAGCAGAGCAGCGCCTAAGTGATGATGAGCTGTTTTATGTTTGCTCATTGAGCTGTCAGACGATTATCTATAAAGGTCTGGTCATGCCCTCAGATCTGCCCGCGTTCTTTTTAGATTTGCAAGACACGCGTTTGGCATCGCATATCGTCGTTTTCCATCAGCGCTTTTCGACCAATACGTTGCCGCGCTGGCCTCTAGCCCAGCCGTTTCGTTACTTGGCTCATAATGGCGAGCTCAACACTATCACAGGCAATCGTAACTGGTCTGAAGCACGTACGCCAAAGCTAAAATCAGATAAGCTGCCCAACCTAAACGAATTGACCCCGCTAGTAAATAGCACAGGGTCTGATTCCTCAAGCCTTGATAATATGCTTGAGGTATTGATGTCAGGCGGTATGAATCTGTTCCACTCGATGTCTATCTTAGTGCCACCAGCATGGCAAAATGTTGATAGCATGGATATGGATCTGCGCGCGTTTTATGAGTTTTACTCGCAGCATATGGAAGCATGGGATGGGCCTGCTGGTCTTGTGATTCAAGATGGTCGCTACGCGGTTTGTATGCTTGATCGTAACGGTCTGCGTCCTTCGCGCTGGGTGACGACTAAGAACGGCTATATCACCGTGGCCTCTGAGATTGGCGTTTGGGATTACGATCCCAAAGACGTGCTGGCAAAGGGACGCGTCGGTCCTGGTCAGATGCTGGTCATCGATACATTGACCGGTCAAATACTCGATACCAAAGCCATAGCGACTTTACTTAAAAAAGCTCACCCCTACCGTAAATGGCTACGCGAGGAGGCGACGCGCATTCGTGATGACGAGCGCTTAGAAGAAGAGTTGGCTGCCAAAGCTTGTCGCGGCGATAGCCTTAAAGCACTACAAAAAATGTATCACATCACTAATGAAGAGCGTACCGAAATCATCCGCCCTAACGCTGAAAATGGTCAAGAGCCAGTCGGCTCAATGGGTGACGATACGCCAATGGCTGTGCTATCACAGCAGATACGCCATGTGGGAGACTTTTTCCGTCAGCAGTTTGCTCAGGTCACCAATCCACCGATCGATCCGCTACGCGAATCTATCGTCATGTCGCTACAGACTTGCCTTGGCGCGCAGACCAATGTGTTTGCGCCATCAGCCAAAGACGCGCACCGCATTGTACTGTCATCACCAGTGCTTTCAGCGAGCAAAATGCATCAGATTGAACATTTAGAGGACGGCGCCTTTAAGATGGCGCGCATCGATCTTAACTACGATCGCAATCTGACACTATCAGAAGCTATTGTTGCTATTTGTGAGCAAGTAGCAGCCAAGGTGCGAGCAGGCAACACCTTGATTGTCTTATCAGACAAAGCAATTGACGCAGGCAAAGTACCTGCTAATGCGATTATGGTCACAGGCGCAGTACATCATTACCTCATCGCTCAAGGCATTCGTACCGATGCCAACCTAATTATTGAAACAGGTCTTGCAAGAGATTCGCATCATATTGCAGTACTAATCGGTTTTGGTGCAACATGCGTCTATCCGTATTTGGCGTATGATGTTATCGATGATTTGGTCGCAACTGGAGAGCTATTGGGCGACCCTATTCAAGCGCGGGTTAATTTCCGTAAGGGCTTGAATAAAGGCTTGCTCAAAATCTTATCCAAGATGGGCATCTCAACGATCGTCTCTTATCGCGGCGCGCAGTTATTTGAAGCGGTTGGTCTGTCTGAGGAAGTGGTTGCCATGTGCTTTAAAGGCGTGCAAAGCCGTATCAAAGGCGCAACCTTTGAGGACTTAGCCGCTGATCAAGCCGTACTCGCAGCCAATGCCTTTAAACGCCGAGCGCCACTCGATCAAGGCGGCCTGCTCAAGTTTGTCTTTAATAAAGAGTATCACGCCTTTAACCCTGATGTGATCAACAGCTTGCATACCGCCGTTCGTACAGGGGATTATGAGAATTACCGTCAGTATGCAGATATTGTCAATAATCGCCCCGTCGCCACTTTGCGTGACTTGCTACAGCTCAATACCAGTAACAGCATCGATGTCGAAGAGGTCGAGGACAGCGCGTTAATACTCAAGCGTTTTGACTCCGCTGGCATGTCTCTTGGTGCGTTATCCCCTGAGGCGCACGAGTCAATAGCGATGGCGATGAATACTATTGGCGGTCGCTCAAACTCAGGTGAGGGCGGCGAGGATTCAGTACGTTACGGCACTTTGCGTAATTCAAAGATTAAACAAGTGGCCTCGGGTCGTTTTGGGGTGACGCCCGCGTATTTGCGCTCAGCTGAGGTTATGCAGATCAAAGTGGCTCAAGGCGCAAAACCTGGCGAGGGCGGTCAGCTGCCAGGCGGTAAGGTCAACGCTTTGATTGCTCGTCTGCGCTATTCTGTACCAGGGGTGACGCTAATCTCGCCGCCGCCGCATCATGATATTTATTCTATTGAGGATTTAGCACAGCTCATATTTGATCTTAAACAAGTTAATCCTGATGCGCTGGTCTCTGTCAAACTCGTCTCGCGCCCAGGCGTGGGTACAATTGCCACAGGCGTTGCCAAAGCTTATGCTGATCTGATTACCATCTCAGGCTATGATGGTGGTACAGCAGCGTCACCGCTGTCATCTATTCATCATGCAGGCTCGCCGTGGGAGCTAGGACTTGCTGAAACTCAGCAGTCGCTACGAGTCAATGGCCTGCGTCATAAAGTCCGCGTACAGACCGATGGTGGTCTCAAGACGGGACTGGATGTCGTCAAAGCGGCCATATTGGGTGCTGAGAGCTTTGGTTTTGGTACCACGCCGATGATTGCCGTAGGTTGTAAGTATTTGCGTATTTGTCATTTAAATAACTGCCCAACAGGGGTGGCGACGCAAACGGCTAAACTACGCGATGAGCACTACATTGGCGAAGCTGAGATGCTAATCAACTTCTTTAAGTTCGTCGCAACAGAGACGCGAGAGTGGCTAGCGGCGCTTGGCGTACGTAGCATGGAAGAGCTGGTCGGGCGTACTGACTTGCTCGATGTGTTAGAAGGCAATACGGATAAACAGCGTCATCTTGACTTATCACCGTTATTATTTAGTCACCCTGCCAGCAGCGGTATGCCGCAGACTTGTCAGGTCGAGCGTAACGAGCCGTTTGATAAAGGCTTGCTTGCTGAGCAAATGATTAAAGATATGATGCTCGCTATCCGTAAAGGCACGGGCGGGGATTACAGCTATTACGTTGGCAATTGTGATCGCTCTATCGGCGCGCGTATTTCAGGCGAGATTGCGCAGGTTTGGGGTAATCTTGGCATGAGTGATATGCCAATTAAGCTGCATCTGACGGGTACCGCAGGTCAGAGCCTTGGCGTCTGGAACGCAGGCGGTCTCAATATCGAGCTTGAAGGTGATGCCAATGACTATGTCGGCAAAGGTATGACTGGTGGCGAGATTGTTATTTATCCGCCAAAAGACTCGAGTTTCGCCGCGCAGGATACGGCTATTATAGGTAATACTTGTCTATACGGCGCGACAGGCGGCAAGCTCTATGCTGCTGGCACCGCAGGCGAGCGCTTTGGTGTACGTAACTCGGGCGCTCATGCAGTCATCGAGGGCACAGGCGATCATTGCTGTGAGTACATGACAGGCGGTATTATGACTATCCTTGGCAAAACAGGTCTTAATTTTGGCGCAGGTATGACAGGCGGTTTCGCTTACGTGCTCGATATGGAAGGCGACTTCTTTGATCGCTGTAATCATGAGCTGATTGATCTCAACCGCATCTCAAGTGAGCAGACTGAAGGCCACCGTATTCATCTGCAAAAGGTCATTGAAAACCATGTCAATAAGACAGGTAGCGCTTGGGGCCGAACCATACTAGCTGATTTTGAGCATTATGTTCGTAAGTTTTACTTGGTCAAGCCTAAGGCTGCCAGTATCGCAAACTTACTCAAAACGACCATGGCAGACCCGCAGTAGTCGCGTTATTTTGAGTACAAAAGACGCTTCAATGTTTTAAGCAGGCAGATGACTTTTATCGCATCTTTATTAACCGAAAACGATTACAGTCATCGCCCACTAATCAAGAGATTTTATCATGGCAAAACGCTTAGACAATAACTATCAGTTTATCGAAGTACCGAGGCTTGAGCCGACCAAAAAAGACATCGTCACCCGAGCAACAGAGTTCGTTGAGATCTACAATCCTATCGAGAGTGAGTCAATCGCTCAGCAGTCGCATCGTTGTCTTGAGTGCGGTAACCCTTATTGCGAATGGAAATGTCCGGTACACAACTACATTCCCAATTGGCTCAAACTTGCGACCGAAGGACAGATCTTTCAAGCCGCTGAGCTATGTCATCGCACCAATACTTTACCTGAGGTATGCGGGCGCGTATGTCCGCAAGATCGTTTGTGCGAAGGCGCTTGTACCCTCAATGACGGCTTTGGCGCAGTCACTATCGGTAATGTTGAGAAGTACATTAACGATACTGCCTTTGCTCTTGGCTGGCGTCCTGATATGTCCAATGTCGTCTGGACGGATAAAAAGGTCGCCATTATCGGCGCGGGGCCTGCTGGCCTTGGCTGCGCAGATATCTTGGTGAGAAACGGCGTTAAGCCAGTACTTTTTGACAAGCGTCCTGAAATCGGTGGCTTATTAACCTTTGGTATTCCAGAGTTCAAGATGGAAAAAGACGTCATGCGCAATCGCCGCGAGATCTTTGAAGGCATGGGTATGGAGTTTTGCTTGGAGACAGAGATTGGGACTGATGTCAGTATCGATGAGCTTATGCAGGATTATGACGCGGTATTTATGGGTATGGGCGCTTATACTTATATGCGCGGCGGTTTTGCTGGTGAAGAGCTAGAAGGCGTTCATGATGCTCTTGATTTTTTGATCGCTAACGTCAATCGCTGCAACGACTGGGAGAAAAACCCAGAGGAATATATTGATCTCAAAGGCAAGCGCGTGGTGGTGCTCGGCGGTGGTGATACGGCGATGGATTGCAACCGTACTAGCATTCGTCAAGGTGCCGAGCAAATTGTCTGTGCCTATCGCCGTGATGAGGAGAATATGCCAGGCTCGCGCCGCGAAGTCATTAACGCGCGTGAGGAGGGCGTTGAGTTTTTATTTAATCGTCAGCCGACTGAAATTATTGGCTTAAATGGCAAGGTGAATGGCGTCAAAGTCGTCACTACGCAATTAGGCGCGCCTGATAACCGTGGTCGCAGTCGCCCTGAGCCTATTCCAAATTCAGAAGAGATCATCCCCTGTGATGCAGTCATCTTGGCCTTTGGTTTTCGCCCAAGCCCAGCAGATTGGTTCGAAGGTCAGCAAGTGGCGATGAGTCAATCAGGACTTGTCGTTGCGCCAGAGGAGCAAACCTTTAAATTTCAAACCAAAAACCCAAAAATATTTGCAGGCGGGGATATGGTTCGTGGTTCTGATTTGGTCGTAACGGCGATTTGGGAAGGACGCGAAGCGGCTGAAGGTATCTTGGACTATTTGGAGGTCTAAATATCAGGCCTGAGTTCACCCTAACGTCTTTTATCTATAAAAAGGTAAAAGGCGTTATTTTTATGGTCAAGTTAGACGTAGATAGTAGATAATGTCTATTACAACCTGTCATGACAAAAGAGTATCCCGCGTGAAACCGACTATTTGGCAACGGGTCACCGCCCCTCTCGTTGAGCCGTATGCCCGCTACCAACATGCTGATGTACTGCACGCTATACGTTTGGGCACAGCAGTACTAATAGCGCTGATATTAAATGAATTCACGCGTCTGCCACATGGCGAGTGGACGACCATCACCGTGTTTGTCATCTTGGGCTTGTTGCAATATCAAGGCGCTATTTATACCAAAGCCAAAGAGCGAGTGCTCGGCACTTTGCTTGGCGTAGCTGTTGGTTTGGTGTTTTTGTGGCTTAGTCAAGATATGGGCGCTTGGTTATGGCTGTATTATATGTTGATTGGCATTATCAGCGGCATTATTGGTTATGTAGCAGTCAAGCAGCTCGGTTATATTGGACTATTAACAGGCATCACTATGCTGATGATTGTCTCAAGTCCTGATCAAAGCAATATCACCCAGGACGGGATGTTCCGCGCTGTTAATATCTTGATTGGTACGCTAGTGGCAGTCGCGGCAACTTTAGTACTACCGCTCAAGTCAACCTTGATGTGGCGGTTCTTATTGGCGACCAACCTTGAGGCCTGTAGTGACCTGTACGCTGGAGTCGGTGATCATGTCGGTGCTGATACGCTGGTTCATCAAACCTTTGAGCCCATTACGACGTCCATTACGAAGACCGATCCGCTAAATCTCACCTATAGCGCAAACAAAGTGGTAGATATACCCGTTGATGATACTTTACCCAAAGCACTAAAGGTGATCAATAAGCGTCTGCTAGCTGTCCGCCCGCATATGGCAGCTACTATGAGCGAGTCAGGTATTGACAAAAAAACTATCGAAACCATTCAGCGCACTCATCGTAATATCATTGGAACGATTGATCTACTGCTAACTGCCGCGCCGCGTTTGGCCAGTATTGAGATCGATGAGGATAATCATATTTTGCTCAAGCACTATCAGCACGAGCTGACGCATGCCATGCAAAACATAGCCGCAGTACTACGTAGCCCAAGCGATGAGTCGTTCCGTGCGATTACGCGTATCGAAGTCTCAGAATACCCAAGCGTGCAGCATCTAGCCTTTGAGTGGCAAGGGTATTTTTGGCTAACACAAACCTTGCAAATACAATTGCAGCGCTTGAGTGATCTACTCGAAAAAACCAATGCGCAGTGGTTTGCCGCTTCAGGTCTTAGGTATCAGCGCCGCGAAAAACGTCGTATTGAAGCGCATGGCGGCGAGACTGATCTGCATTTATAATTATTGACCCTTTAACCTTTTGTCACTTCTGTAAAAAAGCGCTACCGATTGCTCGATAGCGTTTTTTTATCGCTGAATAACTAGCGCAGCGATTAATGACAGTGCAGCGATTAACGACCTGTCTTTAGCATATCCCAATACTGCTGATACACTTGCAAGGCGTCGTCACCGACGTCTTCTTGAAACTCCGCTTTGGCAAGCACTTCTTGAGAGGGGTAGATCGTTGGGTTATTGCGTACGCCTTCATCCATCAGCTCACGTGCAGCGCTATTGGGTGACGCATAACCAATCTCTTCGCTGACGATTTTGGCATTCTCAGGACGCAATAGATAATCGATGAATTGATGCGCGGCGTCTACTTGTTTAGCGTTCTTGGGAATGACAAAGTTATCCATCCAAAGAATAGCGCCCTCAGACGGATACTTATAAACCAAGCTGGTCAGACCTTCATCATTCGCCATGACCGCTTCACCATTCCACGTCATACCTAGATTGGTTTCGCCTTCGATATAGGGCATGCGAGTGGCATCAGAATTAAAAGTTTTGACGTTGGGCATGAGCGTGGTCAGCTTCTCATAAGCGGCTTTGATCTCATCAGGATTGCTGCTATTGCCTGAGTAGCCAAGGGTCAATAGCGCCATACCGAATACTTCGCGCACGTCATTGGTAAGCATGACCTGATCTTTATACTCAGGCTTCCATAAATCATTCCAGCTATTAACGCTGGCAGGATCGACGCTATCACCGTTGATGGCAAGGCCAGTGCTGCCCCACATATAGGGAATCGAGTATTTGTTGTCTGGATCGACTTTTGTATTAGTGAATGAGGTATCCAAGTTGCTAAAGTTGCTTAGTTTTGACTGATCTATCTTTTGTAATAGCCCTTCGTTTGCCATTTTTTCGACATAGTACGTTGACGGTACGGCAAGATCATACTGACTTGAGTCATTGAGCAGTTTGAGCTTGGCATACATTGCCTCATTGGAGTCAAAAGTGGTGTAATTCACAGAGATACCTGTCTCAGCCTCAAAACCATCCAAAATCTCTTGCGGCATATACTCAGACCAGTTATACAGATTGAGCGTCACATCACTACTCGGCGCGCCGTCGGTGGCAGCGGTATCTGAGTTGCTACAGCTGGCAAGTACCAAAGCAACGGCAGCACTAAGCAGCAGTTTCGACATTACTGTACGTGTTGAGCGTTTGGTGGCTTGCATGGCGGTATTGGTGTTCAAGGCAGAGAGTTGAGTCAAAATAGTGCTCCTAAAGTCAGACAAATAAATATTGAGACACGTAGCAAGTATCAGCAATGATACTGTTATGGTCATAACTTAACGTGTTTTAAAGGGTAACGATAAAATCAGCTATTTTCAACAGGCTTTGATTAAATGTCAGGCTATAAGGTAAAAGATGGCATAAAAGAGAAAGCCATGAGTTATGATATGATTGCTAACCTTTTACCAATCTTTGATTTTTCTACTTTTGGTTTTTACCATAAAGGATACTCTTATGGCTCAGACGCAACCCACTATGACTTCTCAATCGACTATGATTTCGCAGTCGACCGTTTCTCAACTGACAATGCCGCAATTGTTGAAGGATAAGGTAGTCATAGTTACTGGTAGTAGTCGCGGACTTGGCGCAAAAATCGCGCAGCAAATGGCCGCTGCTGGCGCTCGTGTATGCGTCAATTATCTGAGCAGTAAAGACGCCGCTGATAAAGTCGTCGCCGACATTATATCAGTAGGCGGGCATGCTTTTGCTTATCAAGCAGATGTCACTGAGCTGGCAGAAGTCAAAGCCATGGCAGAGGAGGTCAGCAAGCGCTATGGGCGTATCGATGTTTTAGTCAATAATGCTTTGCCTCACTATCAGTTTGACCCAAGTGCTGACTATACCAGTATCGAAACCGTAAAATGGGCGCATTTTTCACAGCAAATCGATGGTATCGTCAAAGGCGCGGTCAATACCGTACAAGCGGTACTGCCGCAGATGAAAGCGCAGCACATGGGTAAGATTATCAATATCTCAACCAATCTAATCTATAACCCAGTAGTGACTTACTATGATTACACCACAGCCAAATCTGCGCTGGTTGGACTAACGCGTAACTTAGCAAGCGAGCTTGGCCCGCATGGTATTCGAGTTAATTTGCTCGCAGGTGGTCTCCTAAAAACGACGGATGCTAGCAGCCTCACGACTGAAGCAGTCTTTGATTATATCGCCACCACCACGCCGCTACGTCAAGCCACCTCAGTTGCTGATTTTGCTAATGCAGTACTGCTGATGGCGTCTGATTTGAGCGCAGCAATTACTGGACAATCTATTGCCGTTGATGGCGGTTTGACGATGCCTTAGAGTCTCAAGATTAAGAAGCTTTGAGAGCTTAAAATACTAACAACAAAATCACTAACAACCAAAAGTATCTGGAACCGATATTTAAAGAGAAATACTATGAACAACCGCCAACGCGCAGGCATACTCACTGCCATAATTGGGCTTATCGCTCTAATTGCCCTGCTTAATGCCAGCACGTCCGCCTCTATTATCAACTGGCCGATGGAGGCCTACTTAGGCACTGTATTTACCATTGGCTGGCTAAGCGGCGTGCCTGATTGGTTGGCTTATATCTTAGCCATTGTGGTTTTTATTGTGGTCATCGGCATAGGGTATAAGCTTGGCAGTTGGCTCTATGGATTGGTGCGGGGTTAAGAGTTATTTGATAATTAGTATGCGATGTATAAAAAATTACTGATTAAGCGCTGCTTTAGGACTTATTGACACTACACGCACGTAATTTAAAATCATTTTTTTAATAAGGGTAAACTAAATTAAAGCTTAGTTTGCCCTTTTTTAGTAGTGTAACTTTTTTGGAATAAATGACATATCGGCGCACAATCCTGCTATCGACTGTAAGCATTTGTTAGCAAGTCAAAAAAAGTTTGTTTCTAATTCCCAACTATGTTTCAATCGCAATCTTTGTAAGATTTTAATACTTTTATCAAATATTACATATTCCGATGGGAGCGTAGGTTATGAAGGGAAGTCATTCGCCAAATGATAACTTGGACACTATAGAGCACAGCTCACGTATGCAGCGGTTTTTAAAAGGGGTGGAGTGGTTAGGTAATTTGTTACCACATCCTGTTATTTTATTCGTTTGGATGTCAGTGTTGTTATTGCTGCTCTCAGCTGTCATGTCGTACTTTGGCGTATCAGTCATTGACCCAAGACCAGAGGGCACCAGTGGACGCAGCGCTGATGGCATGATTGAAGTCGTCAACTTGTTGAACGCTGAGGGCTTGGCTCGCATCGTCGAAAATCTGGTGACTAACTTCACTGGCTTTGTGCCGCTGGGTACGGTTCTAGTTGCCTTGCTCGGTGTCGGTATCGCTGAGCACTCAGGCATGATATCGGCTGCGCTGCGAGGTCTGGTCATGAATGCCCCAAAAAAGATGGTGACCTTTACCGTGGTATTTGCCGGTATTATGTCGAACACGGCAGCTGAGCTAGGTTATGTAGTACTGATACCACTAGCAGCAGTGATTTTTCACTCGTTAGGCAGGCACCCATTAGCCGGTCTAGCAGCGGCATTCGCTGGGGTGTCAGGCGGTTATAGTGCTAACTTACTATTAGGAACAGTGGATCCTTTATTATCAGGGATTACCCAAGAAGCGGCGCGTATCATTGACCCAGCTTATATCGTTGGGGCAGAAGCCAACTGGTACTTTATGATCGCCAGTACCTTTTTGATCAGTGGTCTAGGTTATTTTGTCACCGAAAAAATCGTCGAGCCAAGCTTAGGAGAATACAACCCTAAAGATGCTGATGATGCTTCGGTACTCGAGACGCAAATCGAAAAAGTCTCCGCACTTGAGAAAAAGGGTCTACTATGGGCCGGTATCAGCATGCTCATATTCTGCTTGTTGCTAGCATGGACCATCATTCCTGCAGACGGCATCTTGCGTAACCCAGAGACGGGTCTGGTATCAGGGTCGCCATTTCTAAAAGGCATTGTGGTCTTTATCTTCGTATTCTTTGCGATACCAGGTTATATCTACGGTAAGATCACGGGTAGCATCAAGAGCAACCAAGATGTCGTCGACGCCATGAGTAACTCGATGAGCTCACTGAGCATCTATATTGTTTTGGTGTTCTTTGCTGCGCAGTTTACCGCGTTCTTTAAATGGTCAAACTTGGGATCGGTAATGGCGGTATCTGGCGCAACTTTCTTAAGTGATGTTGGCCTAACCGGGCCGTTGCTTTTGGTTGGTTTTATCCTGATCTGTGGTCTGGTCAACCTTATGCTCGGCTCGGCATCAGCACAGTGGGCAGTGACAGCACCTATCTTTGTACCTATGCTAATGCTCACAGGCTATGCGCCAGAGATGATTCAAGCGGCGTATCGTATCGGTGACTCAACCACTAATATTATCACGCCGATGATGAGCTACTTTGGTCTTATTTTGGCAGTGGCTATTCGCTATAAAAAGGACACTGGGGTTGGGACATTAATGGCAATGATGTTACCATACTCGATGGCATTTTTGATTGGTTGGACTATTTTGTTCTCGATTTGGGTATTTGTACTGGGTCTACCTGTGGGGCCTGGCGCAGAGACATTCTATCCTGCTAGATAAACTGGTTTTATCGTTACGGTAGCAGGATTAACAATAGCTGTCTGTGTAACACTAAAAACCCTTGTCAGGTCATGGCAAGGGTTTTTAGTGTTACACACTATCTACGATACTTATGAAGTAACCTTTAGCGCCAAACGTTCAAGTACCGACTGAATACCGCGCTCTTCAATAGTGCCTGTGACAAAGTCTGCGCGCTCAATCAAAGCAGGTTGTGCGTCACCCATCGCCACCGCGAAGCCAACCAGATCAAACATCTCTAAATCATTAAAACCGTCACCAAACGCCATACATTCACTAGCATTAACGCCGTAATATTGACAGACATCCAAAATACCGCGCGCTTTTGAGGCTTCAATCGGTAAGATATCTGCGCCCGTATTGTGCCAATGCACGAGCTTGAGATCGTACTTGGCAAAGTCGACTTCTTGCATCTTCTCTTGCTGATTATTAAAAAATACTGAGCACTGATAGACTTCACTGGTCTGATGATAAAAGGGGTCGACGATAGAGTTTGGCGTACGCGCATTAAACTCACGCAAGCGCTCGTTTTCATCCGACCAAGCGATATGGGTCGCTGAATCAAACTTGTGTATCAAATCGCTGGCTTGGCACAGCTCTACAATTTTGGTTGTTTGCTTATTCGACAAGGGATAGTGACTGATTCTATTATGATTATCAAAACTATATTGACCATTCATACAGATGATCGAATCGAGTACGTTGGCCTCTAGTAGCGCCAAGATATCAGGCGGCAAAATCGCTTTTGAGCGCCCTGTCGAGATGACGAGTTTGACATCAGAATGAGCTAGCGCCTCAAGCGTCGCTTGATTATGCTTAGCAATGATGCCTTTACGGCTAAGCGTATCATCGATATCAAAAAAGATGATCTTGGGTGTCGGGATTTTACTTGTCGCCCGCGCACCGCTAGCTTTAAATTCGGTAAACATAGCTATCCTTGTCTTACTTAAATTTGCGTTCTTTTAAACTTCTTTATCTAATTGCGCTAAAAACTCATTGGCATTTTTTAAGTGCTCTTTTTGCTGGTTTTTATCCATCTTATCCCACATCGACAGCAGCATACCGATACGTGGATTCTTTGCAAAAAAGTCGCGATGCACATGCATAAAGCGCCAAAACAGCCCATCCCAAATAGCCGCCCACTCGACAAGCTCGCCTTTGGACTTGACTTGATAATCACTCATTTTATTAATATAGTTACTACCGCTGATATAGGGTTTGGTCGCCATCAGACCGCCATCGGCGAACTGACTCATGCCATAGATATTAGGCACCATCACCCAATCATAAGCATCGATAAATAGCTCCATAAACCACTGATAGACCTCATCAGGGTCAAACTCACAGAGCAGCATAAAGTTGCCAAAGATCATGAGGCGCTCAATGTGATGCGCGTATCCTGTCTTGAGCACTTTTTTAATCGTCGTATCAATGGGCATGATACCCGTATCACCGGTATAAAAGCTGGGCGGTATCTTACGTTTAAAGCCCCAAAAGTTACTGCTGCGCTGTTTGCGTCCAATATACTCGTAGAGTCCGTACATAAACTCGCGCCAGCCGATAATCTGGCGGATAAAGCCCTCTAACGAGTTAATCGGAATATCGTATTCCTCGCTAATCTCAAGTGTGCGCGTCACCACTTGCTCAGGGGTGAGCAGACCCGTATTAAGCATCGGCGTCAAAATACTATGATGCAGTACATGCTCGCTTGCGACGATAGCGTCTTCATATTTACCAAAGTCTTTAAAGCGTGTCGCTAAAAAGTTCTCAAGCCACACCTCCGCCTCGGCATGAGTGGTCGGATAGCGAAAGTCAGGATTCGCCTCGCCATAATGGCTGCCAAAATTGTCCTCAACGTAGCTTATCGCTTCCTTGTAACGCTCAGTTAACTTAGGAAATTCAAGCGCAGGCGGCGTCTCTTTACGTGGGTATTTTTTGCGGTTGTCTTCATCAAACGACCACTGTCCGCCGATAGGATCATCGTCTTCATCGATAAGGATCTTTTCACGTTTGCGCGCTTGAGTATAGAAGTCATGATGGAATAGGCGGTTGTCGCGAAAAAACTCGCAATAAACAGGCAAAGGATTCAAAAACATCGGCGTTGGCGAACAATCAAAGTCAATATCAGCGTCTAGTACGGCCTGCTGGACGTACATACGCAGCCAGTCATCGACCAGATCAATACAATAAATTTTTGCAATAGCATCATCATTGTCAGCATCGTTTTTGCTGCTGACAAAGCTCGCAACCAGCTTACGACAGTCGCTGTGTTTATGGGCGGATTCAATATAATGTACAGTTTTGCCCGCGTCCTTCAAAGTTTGCTCATAAGCTTTCATACTCGCGCGGTGCAGTACTAGCTTTTGCTTATGAAAGGGATACTGGGTAAAGTACAAATCCTCTTCAATTAGGTAGCACACGTCCTGCCAAAGGCTCACATTGGCAAACAGCTGATGCGGGAAGATTAAGCTGACTTTTTTACTCATAAGTTAAGCTTATATTAACTAAGACAACTCATTATAAATGAGCCATTGCCATGTTGTAAGGTAGGGTTGTGTTACTGATTAAATGCTAAAACGCTGCGCAAGATTTTATTGTTGCCCATAACCGAAAAGACTTTTGCTTTAACCACTCTATAAATCACATGGCAAAACCACCATATACGTAAGCATTAAACCGAGTATGAATAATAAAAATGAGAGCGAGCCAATGACCACAGCGACCAACGACACAAGCCAGCAAGATCGTGACAATGATCTGTTTAGCATCACGCCGCGTCACCCTGATAGTCGCCTTGAGGCGGACTGGTTGTTTCTGTATAACAAGCTGCCGCCTGATCAATGGTTTGGTGCAGATTACGCCTACAAGACCTCAGGTTGGCTAAAGGTACATACCAATATACGCAAACGCCAACGTATATTGATGCAAATCAGCGACGCCTATCAAAACGGCGAGTTTGATTGGTCAGAGTATCGCTCGCAAATCCTTAAACGCATCAATATGCATATCCTCAAGTTGCATCAGCATCATGGGGTAGAGGACGAAGGATTCTTCCCTGAGTTTGTCAGCATGTATCCTCAGCTTGCACCTGCGTTTGAGATACTGGGTAAGGATCACGAGTACCTCAACGCGCTACTCGATGAATTGCAAATTCAAAACGATCAGCTGGCAAGAAGTGAGGTAGAGGACAAGGCGCTGGCTAAGGAATTGCACGACACGCTAGTCAAAGTGACCGATTTACTTCAGCAGCATTTAACTGATGAAGAGGATTTAGTCATTCCGATTTTGGGGCTGAGGCAGAGTTAGGGGTTGTGAAATTTGCTATTTGCGTAGGCTGGGCTTTTAGCCCAGCATTTAAATGCTCTAAACTCTTTAAAGGCATAATTCATGCGAACCTATATCAGAGATAAGACTAAAGGTGGGACTTACTTTTTGACTATGACATTGTTAGATCGCAAAAGTGATCTTCTTACAAAACATATTAACGAGTTTCGCCACGCTTATCGACTGACTAGACAAAACCATGATTTTAAACTTAACGCGATGGTATTGTTGCCTGATCATGTGCATATGCTCATTACTTTAGCAGAGGATAGCGATAATTACGCTGTCATCATCTCTAGTATAAAGACGCATTTTTCTCGTCAAATTAAAAAGTCCGCTAGTGAAACCATCAGCCACTCTAGAGTAAGAAACAGAGAACGCGGTATTTGGCAGCGGCGGTTTTGGGAACATAGAATTAGAGACGAGTTAGATTATCAGCGCCATATGGATTATATTCATTACAACGCGGTCAAACATGGTTATGTCGCGCGTCCTTCCGATTGGCAATATTCAACGTTTCAAAGGTGCGTAGAAAAAGGGTTTTGTCCGCTTGATTGGGGTGGGGTAGGTGTTGATGTGATTGAAATTGATTATGATTGATTGTTGATTTGAGAGTTATTTTTTTGGCGTAGTTTTGCTGGGCTAAAAGCCCAGCCTACGCTAGCTAATCTCGATGCTCCCAAACAACAGCAATCTTAGCACCCAACATATCTTCTAATTCTTTCAATATTTCTGAACGAATAGAAATGGCTTCATTAATATCGCTTTCAAACTCTTCATCTTCATTGTCATCTAATTGCCAAAATTTATTAGTTGCTACAAAGTCTCCAGCGCTCATCATGAACGGGCTAGTAATAATAATATCTGAATGTGTCAGTTGCAGGTTTTCAACTGCATCAAAATAGGGTTCATGTTCACATTCGATAATATTTTCGTCAAAAAGTGAAAATGCTTCTTCTTTTTGTTCATCAGTTAAAACATGGTCTTGGTCTTCGATATAAATAAAAACGTATTGTTCACTCATAATATTCTCCCAGTAAGCACAGGCTGGGCTTTTAACCCAGCTTTCTAAAAATTAAATAAATAAACCCAACTAACCAACCTCAACCCCAGTCACATTCTGAAAGCCCCTTGGCAACTGACCACCACGATTACCACGTGTGCCTGTATAGTTCGCTAAGTCCATAGGTTTTAAGGTGACATGACGCTTGCCAGCAGTAATCACTAAGCTGTCTTGCAAGCTGAGTGGGGTAATTGCTAATACTTCCTCATCGCCTTTTAAGGTAATCATTTTATTGCCCTTTCCGCGAGCTTGCTCGGGCAGATCATCGAGCGCAAATATCAATAAATATCCGGCGTTAGTAACGACAGCAACGTGATCAGGGATAGTGCTTACCGCTTCGCTATCATCGCCATTAGTCCCTGCACTGGCATCGATACGTGCGACAGGTAACAGGCGACTATCTGCAGCAAGATTGATTAGGTTTTTGCCTGATTTTTGATTGGTATCGAGATTGCCGAGTCTATTGATAAAGCCGTAACCTTTTGAGCTGGCAAGGATAATACGTTGCTCATCGCTACCCGTGAGTAGCTGCTCAAAGCTCGCGCCTGCTGGTGGTTTGAGTACACTGGTGAGCGGATCACCTTGACCACGCGCTGAAGCTAGGTTGTGCGCTTCAATACTATAGCTACGTCCTGTGCTATCGAGAACATAAATTTTCTCATTGGATTTGCCGCGCACATCGGCTTGATAGCCATCGCCTGAGCGGTAAGTCATACCTTTTGCATCCACCTCATGACCTTTAGCGGCACGTATCCAGCCTGCTTTGGACAAGATAGCGGTAATCGGCTCACTAGGTATAAGGTCGGACTCTTTAAGTGCTTGCGCTTCATCGCGCTCCATGAGTGGCGACATACGCTCGTTGCCATGCTCCTTCATATCGGCAGTCAGCTCATCGATAATAAGTGCCGTTAGGCTCTCAGGGTTGTCGAGATATTCTTGTAGTTTGGCACGCTCAGCAGCGAGCTCGTCTTGCTCACGACGCAGCTCAATTTCCTCAAGTTTCGCGAGTTGGCGCAAGCGAATGTCCAAGATAGCATTGGCCTGAATCTCAGTGAGATCATAGTTCTGCATCAAGGTCGCTTTGGGATCGTCCTCTTCGCGGATGATACGAATCACTTCATCGATATGCAGGTACGCTATCAATAATCCTGCCAAAATATGCAAACGCTTATCGATCTTATCGAGACGAAATTGTACGCGGCGCGTGACCACAGAGCGGCGACAGACTAGCCATTCTTCTAGTATTTCCTTGAGATTTTTGACTTGCGGCTTACCGTTCAAGCCAATCATATTCATATTGACGCGGTAATTGCTCTCAAGATCGGTGCTGGCAAACAGATGACTCATGACGCGCTGGACGTCAACGCGTGTAGATTTAAGTTCTAAAACAATACGGCAAGCGTTTTCGTGATCGGACTCATCATGGATATCGACGATCCATGGCAGTTTTTTATCGGTCATCAGGCGGGCAATTTGCTCTTGAATCTTGTTGCCTGAGACTTGGTAGGGCAGAGCGTCGATGATAACGAGATTTTTCTCTTTTGGGTCAACATAAAAGGTCGCGCGCATCTTATAGCTACCGCGTCCCGTCTCATAGATCGCTTGCAAGTCTTTTTTGCTAGTAATGATCTCAGCAGGGGTGGGTAGATCAGGCGCAGGTATCGACTGGGTAAGCTGTTTGACCGATAGATCGGGGTTTTTAAGCAGGCGAATAGCCGCGCGTACCACTTCATTGAGATTGTGCGGCGGGATATCGGTCGCCATACCGACGGCGATACCTGTGGTGCCATTTAATAAAATATTGGGCAGGCGCGCGGGCAGAGTGATGGGCTCTTGCATGGTGCCATCGAAATTATCCTGCCAATCGACGGTGCCTTGACCCAGCTCGCTAAGCAAAGTATTGGCGTAGGCGGACATTTTGGCTTCGGTATAACGCATGGCAGCAAAGGATTTGGGATCATCAGGGCTACCCCAGTTGCCTTGTCCGGTGATCAGCGGATAGCGGTAGCTAAACGGCTGCGCCATTAGCACCATCGCCTCATAGCACGCGCTATCACCGTGCGGATGATATTTACCTAAGACGTCACCGACGGTACGCGCGGACTTTTTGGCTTTGGCGGAGGATTTAAGCCCCAGCTCGCTCATGGCATAGACAATACGGCGCTGCACGGGTTTGAGACCGTCAGCGATGTTGGGCAGCGCGCGATCCATAATGACATACATGGCGTAGTTGAGGTAGGCTTGTTCAGTGAATTCGGCGACAGAGCGGCTGTCCATCGGCTCGCTAGATAAGATAGGATCAATAACATCAGACATAGAGTAGGGTTCGCTTTTATTTTAATGAACAAAAAAGATACCCTATCCTAAAGCAAATCAAAGCAATTAAAAAGCGATATAACACAGTATACGACAAGGCATGACGCTTGTTTTTTATAAAAGAATTTGGCTGATTGATGGTGATATAAAGGGCTACTTTGAGCAGTAAATAAGTCATATTATTTAAGCTAGTAATCGACGATACATGCAGATTGCAGATGATTATTTATTGTAAAGCTACTAGGTTTATAACAAACAAATGTATAGCCAAAAAACTTGTGAATGAGTAGGTTTTAGTAATGCAAACATTTGATTTTACTGATAAAATCAATAGAAAGACGCTTTTGCATACTGGCATAACAGTTTTTTGTGTTGAGTAGTTAATACAAAGTGTGTATGTTAAAGAACAATAGGGTAAAGAAGCACTATTTATTACCATTTTCCTTACTTATCGTTACAGGTTGCAGTCATTTATTCGCTTGCCTTAACAGGCTATTAGCGTCTTTTTGATGCACTTGTATCAAACAGGGCAGTCATATTACATTTACTAGGAGCAACAAGATTATGGACAATCAAGAAAACGTCAATCGCAACAACGATAAAGTTTGGCTAAAAACCTATGAAAAGCTTGGCATGACTTATGATATCGATATGCCAGCTGATAACACTTCACTTATTGATATCTTTGAGCAAAGTTTTGCTAAATATGGCAGTAAGACCGCTTATGTCTGTATGGGCGCTAGCATTACTTTTAAAGAAGTTGATGAGCAAAGCAAGCAAGTCGCTGTGTATTTGCAGTCGCTTGGCCTGACTAAAGGCGATAAAGTCGCAGTCATGATGCCAAACATTTTGCAACTGCCAGTATCTGTCATTGGTGTCTTGCGTGCAGGTTTGACCCTTGTCAACGTAAACCCTTTATACACGACCAAAGAGCTTGAGCATCAACTTACAGATTCTGATGCCAAAGCACTAATCATGGTCGAAAACTTCGCTAAAACTTATCAAGATATCGGCCGTGATGTGGTTGATAATGTCGTCATCACTGGTATGGGCGACATGATGGGTACGCTCAAAGGCTTTATGGTCAATACTGTCGTACGCCATGTCAAAAAGATGGTACCTGATTATAGCATCGCCAAAAGCATCAGCTTCAAGAACATGCTGAAAAAAAGCCCTGCGCGTAAATACAAGCGTCCTAATGACATTATGCTCAATGATGTTGCTGTCCTACAGTACACAGGTGGTACAACAGGCGTGGCTAAAGGCGCGATGCTCACGCACAAAAACCTCATTGCCAACTTAGTACAGAGCAACACCTTCTTAGGTAGTGCTTTTGATGAGTTCGATGCCAAAGGCGAGCAGGCTGTTATTCTGACCGCCCTGCCGCTATACCATATTTTCTCGTTTACCGTTTGCGGTATGTTTGGGATCTATCGTGGCTGCGTCTGCTTACTAGTGCCAAACCCTCGCGACCTTGATAGCTTAATGAAAGCGTATAAAGGCAATCCACCCGCCTTCTTCCCAGCGGTCAACACCTTGTTCAATGCACTGGCTAACAACGAAGAGTTTAAAGCCATGGATCATAGCAAGTTGCAGATGTCGATGGGCGGCGGTATGGCAGTTGTGAGCGCTACAGCTGAGAAATGGCGCGAAATCACGGGCAACATTATCCTACAAGGTTATGGCTTGTCTGAGACGTCACCCGTGGCTACTGCCAATCCGCTAAGCAGCACAGAGTTTAGTGGCACTATCGGCGTTCCTATGCCAGGTACTGAGATTGCCATCATCGATGAAGAAGGCAACGAAGTCGAGATCGGCGCGCGCGGTGAGATTGGTGTTCGTGGTCCACAGGTGATGAAAGGTTATTGGCAGCGCGAAGATGCGACCAATGAGGTGATGACGCCAGATGGTTATTTTTTAACCGGTGATATCGGTATTATGGACGAAGACGGCTATGTCACTATTGTTGATCGCAAAAAGAACATGATCTTGGTTTCAGGCTTTAACGTCTATCCAAACGAAGTCGAAGAAGTCATGTCTGGTCATCCAAAAATCTTGGAGTGCGGCGTTATCGGTATTGAAGATGAAAAGAGCGGCGAGATACCAAAGATTTTTGTTGTCCGTAACGATGCAAGCTTGACCAAGCAAGAAGTATTGGATTATGCGGTAGAGAATCTCACAGGCTATAAGCGTCCGCGCCATGTTGAGTTTATCGATGAGTTGCCAAAATCAAACGTCGGCAAAATCTTGCATAAAGA
This sequence comes from Psychrobacter sp. T6-4, assembly GCF_052258425.1. Taxonomy (NCBI): domain Bacteria; kingdom Pseudomonadati; phylum Pseudomonadota; class Gammaproteobacteria; order Moraxellales; family Moraxellaceae; genus Psychrobacter; species Psychrobacter sp. T6-4. Next base: position 81,310 of record NZ_JBQQEZ010000011.1, on the reverse strand, counting down.
CTTACGCGTACTCGAAGAGCAAAACACTGCTAAAGGGTAATCGCTACCCTTATCGGAACGGCTATATCTAGCGTATTTGCAAAATAACGCTAAAAAAAGACAGGGTCTCAATGAGAGGCGCTGTCTTTTTTATGCCTTACTATCAAGGACACGCATAGAGAAATCTTGCATAAACTGCTATAGTTCTGGTCATTACTTGCCTGCTATTATTTGGGGCGTATTGCACCGCTGCAGTATTATTAATTAGGAATTATTATGACAAACCATACCGATAATCAAAACGCTGACCAGAAGGCCGCAGATGATAAAACAACAAAAAATACCCAAGCAAAGCCTAAAACCACTGAATTTCCTAATATGCCAACGATACCTAGCGATCGACCTTGGCTGAGCGCTTATGAGCGCTACGGCATTGATGCCACCATCGATATGCCCGAAGATGACACGTCTATGATCGAGGTGTTCGAGCGTAACTTTCGCCGCTACGGACAAAAAACTGCCTATATCTGTATGGGCGCATCGATCACCTTTAAGCAGTTAGATAGGTACAGTCGCCAGATTGCAAGTTACCTGCAATCATTGGGGTTAGTTAAAGGTGATAAAGTCGGCGTCATGATGCCTAATATCTTGCAATACCCTATCGTCGCGCTCGGCATCATCCGTGCTGGTATGGTGCTCGTCAATATCAACCCGCTCTACACCAGTCGTGAGCTGTCGCATCAGTTGCATGACAGCGGCGCTAAAGCCATCTTTATTGTTGAGAACTTTGCAAAAACCTATCAAGAAGCAGAGGACAAAGGTAAGGTCGAACATGTCGTCGTTTGCAAAATCGGCGATATGCTCGGATCTATAAAGGGCAGGGTCGTAAACTTAGTCGCCCGTCATATCAAAAAGATGATCCCCGCCTATCATTTGCCTAACAGCGTAAGTTTTAAAGACGCGTTGAACGCAGTTTCGGCAAGTCAATACAAGCGTCCTAATCTCAATCTCAGTGATGTGGCACTATTGCAGTATACGGGTGGTACCACAGGCGTGGCTAAAGGCGCGATGCTCTCGCATGGTAATTTGGTCGCCAATATGCTACAGATTAGCGTACTGATTAATAGCGCTTTTGAAGATGATGTGAGCAGCGATGATGTGATTTTGACCGCGTTGCCGCTGTATCATGTGTTCTCGTTTATGGTCTGCGGCATGTACGGCATGTATCAAGGCTATACTGGTTTGCTGATTCCTAATCCGCGCGATCTTGATGGTCTGATAAAAGAGATGGGTAAATACAAGCCTACCTTTATCCCAGCGGTCAATACTTTGTTTAATGGACTGGTCAATAACGAGCGTTTTGCCGAGTTAGATTTCTCTAACCTAAAAGCGTCTATCGGCGGCGGTATGTCAGTGCTGACAAGCGTCGCAAAAGAGTGGCATGAGATTACAGGACTGCCTATCGTTGAGGGCTATGGTCTATCAGAGACCTCTCCAGTTGTCGCCTTTAACCCGATGACCATCGCTGAATTCACGGGTAAAATCGGCATTCCAGCGTCGAGCACCGATATCGTCCTTATCGATGATGAGGAAAACGAGGTTGACATAGGTGCACGCGGTGAGATCTGCGTTAAAGGTCCGCAGGTGATGATCGGCTATCAAAACCGTCCTGATGAAACGGCCCAGACGTTCACTGCTAGTGGTTATCTTAAGACAGGTGACATCGGCATCATGGATGAAAAAGGCTTTATCAAGATTGTCGATCGCAAAAAAGACATGATTATCGTTTCAGGCTTCAACGTCTATCCCAACGAGATAGAAGAGGTCATGACTGAGCATCCAGCGGTCAATGAGTGCGGCGCTATTGGTGTGCCAAGCGATGAGCGCGGCGAGGATCCTAAGCTATTTGTCGTCAAGAAGGGCGAGGTCACAGAAGAAGAACTACTCGATTATGGCAAAAAGCATCTAACCGGCTACAAGCGTCCACGTCATATTCAGTTCGTTGATGAGCTGCCTAAGTCAAATGTCGGCAAAATATTGCGCAAAGAGCTGCGCAAAATGGAAGGTTTGGAGTAATCATCCATACTTAATTCAAGCGGTAGTGCAGCGATAAGGGTCAATCTTGCTATTACGCCACTGCCGCGTTAGGATATCTCACTTATTCAATCACTTATAACACTGCACTTGTTATGACGTCACACTAGGAATATTTATGCGCAATGATAACCGCGAGCTGAACCAACTTCGAGACATTAGCTTTGAGCGTCACTATACCAAACATGCTGAAGGCTCCGTGCTCGTAAGCTTCGGTGACACCAAAGTTTTGTGTACGGCGAGCGTCGAGTCAGGCGTACCGCGCTGGCTCAAAGGCAAAGGTAAGGGCTGGATCACCGCGGAATACGGTATGCTACCGCGCGCAACCAATACCCGCAATCAGCGTGAAGCGGCTCGCGGTAAGCAATCAGGACGCACTCAAGAGATTCAGCGCTTAATCGGTCGTAGCTTACGGGCGATGATAGATCTAAGCAAATTGGGCGAAAATACCATTTATCTCGATTGTGATGTGTTGCAAGCAGACGGCGGGACTCGTACCGCAAGTGTCACGGGTGCTGCGGTTGCCTTAATCGACGCGCTTGAGAGCCTGCAGCGAGCCAAAAAGCTTAAAGCTGATCCTCTAATTGGTCTGGTGGCAGCAGTCTCTGTTGGTATGAAAGACGGTCAAGCCTATCTTGATCTTAACTACGAAGAGGATTCTAATTGTGATACTGATCTCAACGTGGTGATGACGCAAAAAGGCGAGTTCATTGAATTACAAGGTACGGCCGAGGACAAGCCATTTACTCGCGCGCAAGCAGATGACATGTTAATACTGGCTGAAAAAGGCATTAGCGAGCTGGTAGCTATGCAAAAGACAGCGCTTGGCTGGTAAATAATTTTGGCGAGTAAGTAGCATTTGGCTGGTAAATAGTACGGGCAGCCAGATTAAGGTTTGGCTGCTACTTTTATGATAAGACGATAGGTTCTTTATATGCTCAAGCTGACCGATGACGGCGCAAAAATCACTCTGCAAGGCGCGCCTGCTACTGCCGATAATGGGCTGTTTTGGTTCGGCTCAGCGCTACTTATCGGTGCAATCGCAGTCGCTTTGGCGATGAGCCTATTGCCAGAGCGCCTGTCTATTGGGGCATTGGCTTTGCTGGTGGTTGGTAGCTTTATCTTTAATCGCCAGCGCCAACAGCGCAAGGCGGCACAAAGCGGCATTATCAGTACAGGTACGCTATGGGTGCAGGCAGGCAAGCTTATACATGATAATCAAGGGCGGCGCGCGACCATTGCGCTTGGCATTAGCGATAAGGTGACGCTCTTTGGTGAGCAGCTACAAATATTGGACGGCGAGGGCACGCGCAAATATCATATTAGTGGTTTTGATAATGTGCAAGAGGCCAAAGCCGCCCAAGCAATACTACAAGGTCAAGCGATCACTAAGCGCAACGCTAATATCAAAATGAGTGAGCAATAGGCTTTGCGCTCTTTAACGCCGAATACTTTTTTTATTCTCTTCAATCTATTATCTTAAAACAAATCATTAGGCTCTACTCCTACCTCTTATCTGCTTTTTTACGCCTTTTATCGTCTTAAGCTTAGTAATAAGGCTTGCGATAGGCGCTATAAATGGTTTATAAGTGAAGTTAAATTATATCGACAGGGAGTGAGTCATGCCGCGTTTATCCATTTGCTTATGTAGCGCTTTATTATTGCCATTTATCACCTTACCTGCTCATGCTGATAGTATGAGTCAGCTTATTGCGCAAAAGTCGCTCTCGGTCAATACCAGTTATCAGTATCCTAGTATACAGCGCCAAGCTCCTGCGGTATTGCCCGCATTTTTGTCAGGACAGTATGACAACGTTGATAGCGAGTATTTGCCACTGCTTAGCCTTGCAGAGAGGCAAAGCAGCCCTGCTGCGCGGGAAGTGATTAGCACGGCGCGTACGATGGCGCTCAATGAGCGTACTATCGTCCAAGGCGGCTGCTGGGATTATTTAGATGCGGTGTTCAAGCGTGCTGGCGTCACGCGCGATACCGTGCATAAAGGCAAATATGGACAAGGCCCATACGCCGCGAGTCACGAGATAAAAGCAGGGGACTGGCTCTATTATATCAATCACGGCTACAACGGCGTCGAGCACAGCGGACTGTTTGTTGGCTGGACTGATAAGGCGGCAAAAGAGGCACTCATACTTAGTTACGCCGGCGAGAATCGCCGCGAGCCTGCCCGCTACCGAGTCTATGATTTGAGTAATGTCTACCAGATCATGCGCCCAACGATTTAGAAGTTAGATGTTTTTAAGCACAAAAAAGCGTCCGTATTTATTTTTTATTTAAATGAGTACGAACGCTTTTTGGTTGTCAGATTTAATATAAATTCAAAAGGGCTTTACGACGACTAAAATGACGATAATAACTAAGCCTATGACGGGCACTTCGTTAAACCAGCGCCAAAATTTATGAGTCTTATACTGCGGATTATCAACCAGTTTTTTGCGATAATAGCCGCACGCACCGTGGTAAATTGACAACAAAACCACTAAGACTATTTTGACGTGCAACCAACCTTGGGTTTTGTACACCTCCCAACCATGCACCACCATCCAAATGCCAAATATCCACGTCGCTATCATCGATGGCGTCATGATGCCGCGATATAGTTTGCGCTCCATAATCACAAAGCGGTCCTGACTGATCTTGTCCTCACTCATCGCATGATAAACGAACAAGCGCGGTAAATAAAAAATCGCTGCAAACCAGCACACCACTGAAATGATATGCGCCGCTTTGATCCAGTTAAAGTAATCTGCCATAGTGTCTGCTCGTCGCCTTTTTAGCAAAAAAGTTGTGAATTAGCGCAATAGCTTAACCTAAAGCGCCAACGGATACTGTTGTGAATTGATTGATGTCAACTTAGCAGCTTAGACAAGCGATTCGGCAAGTACGTGCGATTGATGCCCACTCATAACGTCGAGCACAGGGACATGCTTAAGTGCTCTTGGCGTGGCAAGCTGTGCGGTCAAACCCAGCTCTTGCATTAGTCTATTGTCGCTTGCTTGACTGGCATTACCAGTCGTAAGGAGCTTGTCACCATAAAAGAAGGAGTTGGCACCTGCCATAAAGGCGAGCGCCTGCTCACCATCAGATAAGCTCTCGCGTCCTGCAGACAGGCGCACATAACTGGTCGGGCAGCATATACGAGTTACCGCAATCGTGCGTATCCATTCGATCACAGACAGCTCACCCTCAGCGATTACTTTATCTCCAATAGGTGTGCCCTTAATCGGTACGAGTAAGTTGACGGGTATAGACTCAGGGGCTTTTGGCATTTTGATCAGCTCATACAGCCAGTCCACTCGATCCTCACGGCTCTCGCCCATACCGACGATATTGCCACTACAGACATTGATGCCAGAGTTGCGCACATGAGCGATGGTATCTAAGCGCTCATCATAGCTGCGCGTACTGACCACTTGCTCATAGTAGCGTCTGGAGGTATCCAAATTATGATTGTAGTAATCAAGTCCCGCTGCGGCTAATTGCTCGGCTTGATCGGCGTCGAGCATACCAAGCGTCATGCAAGTCTCAAGCCCCAAGGCTTTGACCTCTTTGACCAGCTCAGCCACATATGGCATGTCTTTTGCGCTCGGATGCTTCCAGGCCGCGCCCATACAGAACCGCGATGAGCCTGTGGCTTTGGCGCGTTTGGCCGCGGCAATTACCTTTTGGATATCCAAGCGCTTTTCTGCTTGCAGCTCAGTCTTGTCACGGTGATGACCGGACTGTGAGCAATAGCCACAGTCTTCAGGGCAATTGCCTGTTTTGATAGAGAGCAAGGTGCTGATTTGGACTTCATTGGCTGTAAAATGCTGACGGTGAACAGTCTGTGCTTGCAATAATAAATCTGTAAGCGGTAGATCAAATAGCTCAGCGATCTGCTCGCGGCTGGGTTTAATGTGTGCTGCGTTGTTTAAGCTATTGGTTGCTGCATCACTGTTTGGGGTACTGTTTTGTCTGATGCTAGGTTCTGAAATACTAAGCAATCCTGCCATGAGTGAAGTCCTTTTATTTTAATAAACGATAAGCCTGTTTTTTTGCCATAAAAAAAGGTTGCGATACCCGTAGTATACCGCAACCTTTTAAGAACACCAGAGCGCTAATCAATCACGCCAACTTTACCCTTATTTACCGATCTTGTGCTTAGCAACGCCGACCCAATGTCCAGCGAACTGCTGAGCTTTATAAGCATATGGTTTAGCTTTTTGGATGTAGGGCTTAAGCTCTTCTGGAATAGTCGGTACGATGTGTTTGGCAAGCTTATTAAACCACATCATCAAGCTATAATCGCCTTCGATACTCAAATTGCCTTCTTGAACAGCGGTCATAAAGGCAGGCAAGCTACCTTTGGTCAACAGCTTGACGCCTGTCATTGAATCTTTAAAGTTGATCGTCAAGTCCGCTTTTTCGGCATGGCCACTACGCTGACTAAACTGTCCATTATCAAAAGTAAAGTAACGAGCAACGTCTGCCTCTTCACTTGCAATCTCGATAGTCACTTGACGATCAGCCAATAGAGCCGCGACTTCTTCGTTGTCGCTATCAGCAAGCATGGACAAGCGGTAGCCAACAACAGCCAATAGCACATCTAATGGGTCAGATTTGATATCTAAAACAGGTATAGTAAACATAGATAAGCTCCTAATATATGTCAAAAGGTGGATGAGCGATAAAATGAAGCGTAGTTTACTATACTTATGTCACCCAAGTATCAACGATTAGTGTCTATTACGTCATTAGGTAAAATTAGATTGAAACAAAGATTGGGTCTGAGAAGTATAACTCGCTTGCACTACTGAAAGCGCGGGGTGTAATCATCATCGTATACAGGACTATGCTCAACATAACGGGCGGCTTTAAGCTCACGCTGCTCTTGTAAGGCTGTGCTGACATCCTCGTAGCGAATAGCTCTGTATAGCACCCACAGCCCCAGCGGCACCCAACTAATACCCATCGCCAGCACGTAGCTGTGCCACTCAGTGAGTACAAACCAGCTCGACACCAAACCACTTATCGCCTCAACCGTTAGCCAATATCCCATACCGCCGAGCAAGTACCAAAGTAGCCAGCGCTGTGAGGACAATGCTAATACCACAACCAATCCTGCCAGCAGACTCAGACCGAGTATCGTAGTGCTATTTATACTTAGTGCGTCAAAAGAAAATATAGTCAACAACATCATTCATCTCGCTTATAAAGGTGAATTTCAATAACACCATTATGAAAGCAAAACGGATAAAGAAGAAGAGTCATAAGGCGACTTTGCGACAACCGTTGACGTCTGATTTGAGCGCGCTAAATCACAACTATAGCAAAGCCAATCTTTGCTTAAGCTCGCCCGTTTTGACGTCCCCACCACGACAATAAAGATACCAATACCGCGCCTAATAGCATCAAGCTTATCGTCATAAACCACTGCGCGCCAGCAGGGTATTGCCACGGCATAACGTTATGTACCGCATCGTTATGCAAAGCATTCGTTATCGATATTTTCCACGGCCAGACTTTGACTAAAGAGCCTGCGATAAACCCTGTTAAAAGCGCTAAAGTCGCCTGATAGTAACGCGACAATAGCCACTTAAGCACGCGCGTAAACAGTAATAGACCCGTTGCCATACCAGCGACTACTGTCAATATAACTGTTATATTCATGGTGCTGACGGCCTCTAACACCGCATCGTAAGCACCAAGCAAGAGCAGAATAAACGAGCCTGAAATACCAGGCAATATCATCGCACAAATTGCGATAGCACCTGCAAAAAATAGATAGGGCAGACTAGGTGCTGAACTCAGCAGGGGCAAACTACTAACGCCAACGGCGACTACCAGACCGATAATAAATAAGCTTGCTCGGCCTATATTCCAGCGCTTGATTTCGGTCAGTAAAATAACGACCGTCGCTGCTACTAAACCAAAGAAAAACGACCAGATCAATAAGGGCTGATTGTCCAGCAAATGCTTAATCATACCTGCCAAAGCAATAAAGCTAGTCACAATACCTAAGAGCAAACACACCAGAAAAGTTGCATCAACCTGACGCCAAACGTCACCGACACCTTTGATACCGCCGCGCTGACGGAACACGCCCCACAAACTTGGACCAATACGGCTAATGGCATTGATAAGACGCTCGTAGATGCCTGATATCAGCGCTATCGTACCGCCAGAGACGCCCGGTACAATGTCGGCTGCGCCCATAGCAATGCCTTTGACATATACGCCAAGCAACTGCTTTGGGCTGTCATCATAGGTAGGATGAGTATCTAAAGCAGGGTTTAGGTTAGCGTTTAAGTGCGCGTCTGAGGTGGTATCAGTTGTGGCAGGCGGTGTGTCTGGCTGCGGTGAGGGTGATGCCGTCATGGACATTCCTTTAGGGTGGTAAGTGATCAAAGTAGGGATGAGCATTGAAAAGAGTGAGAAGTATAAACGATATCAAGTATAAACAATAAGCCAGATGAACGGTTATATCGTCCATCTGACTTATCTTTAAAAACTTGTCGCTACGCTGAACTATCGTTAAATTCGATATGGATTATGCAGGAATAAAAGCAGGGTAGCCAAGCGCGTATAGAACGCCTTCAAGTCCTGTAACATTGATTGCCGCATCAGCGCGCGCTTGTACAATAGGTTTGGCGCGGTAAGCGACGCCCAAATCGGCATCTGCCATCATCGGTAGATCGTTTGCACCATCACCGACGCAGACCACTTGCGACATAGCAAGCCCCAAGCGCTCTGCGGTATGAGCGACGATAGCTGCCTTTTTATTACCATTCACGATAGGCATCTGAACATGGCCTGTAACCTCGCCATCTTCGATATCTAAGTGATTGGCGTGTACTTCATCAATGCCTAACTGCTCGGCGATATAATGCGCAAAATACGTAAAGCCGCCTGAGACCAATACCGTATGATAGCCCAGAGCTTTGAGGGCGCTGATTGTCGCGCGCGCCCCTGTCGATAAAGTAAGACGCGTACAGATATCATCCAAGACATCTGTTGACAGCCCTTGCAACAACGCCACACGCTGCACGAATGACTCATCAAAATCTATCTCGCCGCGCATAGCCGCTTCAGTAATGGTCTCGACTTGATCGCCAACGCCTGCCGCTTTTGCCAGCTCAACGATAACTTCTTGCTCAATCAAGGTTGAGTCCATATCAAAGCAGGCTAGCTTGTGCGTGCGCAGCATATGACCGACCGAGAGAATATGACAATCAACCAGCTCTGCGCTACTGGTTTGAGTACTGCTCTCTTGCGTGCTATCGTTTTGAGCTAAACTATTTTGAGTCAAACTATTTTGAGCCAAACTATTTTGAGCTAAGTCATGACGCAGTCGAGTGGTTAATTGATCATCAATAATGTGCGCGGCGGCACTGGTCTTGGCAGGATGCATCAAAGTATCTGTGACGGGCACAAATAAATAGCGATACACTTGCACGGAGACAAAAGGCGGGCGAGCAGTCGCTTGCGTGGTATCGATATCATCGATAGCGACCTCTACAAAATGCGCTTGGGTATCCTCAGCGACAGTCACTAAGTGCCAATTAGGCTGCTCATCCACCCACGATTGCACATAGTGATGAATATCGAGCGTGGGTATGTGAAAGGGCAAAACGACGATAAGCGCAAAAACAGGAAGCGATTGCAAAGTGTCAAAATCTTGCAAGTGCGTATCTTTGGGTAAAAGTGAAGCGATAGAGTCGACGGCCTGCTGCCATGCTTTGCTGTCTTTTGGTAACGAGTAAGGTGTGTTTTTTGGCATGGCTCAATTGTCCCTTGTATGCTGATATGAGACTAGGAATAATAACAGTTTTACAGCGTAGCGCCTATAGATACGCTAAAAAGTAAAAATGATGTAAAAATTGTTTTACAGTGGATTTATCGCACGCCATAACGACGACGATAGTGATATAGTAGCCATAGTTTATGACAGCGGCTCTTTAAAGAGTGATACTCTTTAAGCCATAGCTCTTTAGAGCTTAATAACCAGCAAACGCCTCTTTGAAAACGAGTACTTACGTCGTTTTTTAATTTTAATTATTCAAAAAGTTTATCCTATCATGATGTATTTAGCGCCGCGGCAAGGGTTGTTTGCCATTATTATTCTGGTTAGTTTTTGTCTGCAAACTTTGCTACTAGTCATTAGTACTGATCAGCAGTTGTCCAAAAGCCGTGCGCAAAAGGGCGAGCAAATGGTCGCCCAGCTCATTGACGAGGCTAGGCTGGCTTTAGAGAACAAAGACCGCGTCAGCTTAAGTGTGATTGCCAATCGCTACACCAGCGAGCAAGACGTCGCTCGCATCGTGATCAAGGACAGCAACGATGAGCTACTCGTACCTGTCGGCAACGCGCCTATGCAACAAGGCGATACCATTCGCAAAATGGCGACCAAAGGCGATGCAGTCATTGGTAGTGTGGCTTTAACTCTAAAAGATATTAGTAAGGGCGAGATCATCGCTATGCAGTGGCCGTTTGTGATCGGCTCATTACTGCTGCATCTGTTTTTGTGGTTGCTCTATGGTTATGTCGCTCGCCCAACTAAAGAACAAATCAATACCCTAAGTCATGAGATTCAAGACCTGCACCGTGATCGCTATAGACAAGAGGGGCAAAACCTTTATAATCGCCGTGCTGTGTCCGGTAGTGTTGATGATACTGAAGCTGTAGAGCAAAAATCAGCGGATAGCAGCCTTGTTAGCACCAATACCAAAGATGCTAAAATCAAAAACGATACCAAAAAAGGGGTTAGTGCTGCCAGCATCCACGATGAGCTCAATGCCTACCTTAAGTCGCAACAAAACCCTGATGCAAATCGCGAACAAGCTGTAGATGTGCCAAATACTGCTGGCAGTGACTCCAATGTCGATCAGGGTTCTAATACCTCAACTCACGCAGCATCTGAGCCTAATAAAACATCGAAGCTGTCCTCTGCTCGCACTTTCGATCATGTCAGCGTACAGATTATGCTCCATGACGAATTCAATATGCTTGAGCGCTTGGCGCCTGAGATGCGCGCGCCTTATTTAGCGCTTTGTACTCAGCTGCTTAATCAAGCTATGAACGAGCTGCTCAGATTACCGCTACTGCTCGGCGTGAGCGCTATCAATGAGCCACATTTTGATGATAAGGGCGCAGCTATCGCTCTGCTAAAGGCAGATAATAGCCATGCTAAAGTGGCGCTAGCGGGCGTGATGCTCGCCAAGCTATACCTGATGCTCAACAAGATCATTCATGACAAGCATATTGAGCTGGCGCGTTTTGCTTTGCCGGCAAAAGCAGGCGTCAGTGACAAGGTGCAGCTACAGGCCATGACACAGCTGCTTGAGAGCATCGGCAGTAAAGAGCAGATGCTTATTTTGTTGCCAAACGCCGGTCTCAAACAGATTGCAACCCATGTAAAAGTTAAGAGCGTGCAGCGTCCAACGACAGTCTATGAGCGTGAGTGCACCATCTTTGATGGTGGCAATGACGCCCTGATTCAGCGCCTCGCTGATGTGCGCAATGCCGTGTTGATGATAGATGAGTAATAGTTATGGTTAAAATAGTATTGACTACTTAAAGCGCGCAGGCGGCAAAAAGGATTGACAAGATTACCCTGAAACCTTATAAGGCATATAGATACTGATGTGTTTAGCAGTGACTAACATCAGTAACCCTTTTAACCTCCACCCCATAATGATAGGAGTTTGTCATGAGTGACGCTGATATTGACGACGATTTTGATGATGATTTTGTCGACGATGATGATGCAAAGATGGTAGAAGAGGCGGAGACCAGCGTCCGTACTCGTTTGAGCAGTTTAGAGAAACGTCGTTTAATCGACAACTTACTAGAAGAAAAGCGCCTAGCCAAAGAGCTAAAAGATGAGATGGACGATCTCGATGACTTTGATGACGATGATGACGATTGGGACGACGAGTAACTAACAGTATAGCAATGAGCCAGAGGCTACACATAGTCATACAATTTGTCTAATTGGCTAAAAACTTAACTGTGTTAAGCTCAATGTTACTGCGCTAAGTGACTAAAGTTACTGAAAGGCTTAGCGCCGCAGCCATTTTTGCGCCATAAGCGCTACCGATAAAGGATGATCTATTATGGACCCATTAAGTTTTGATCAACTGCTAGATTATTTGGACACGCAAGAGAGCCAGTTTGTGCTCGATAGCATCGCCACTCATGGGTTTTTGACAGCGACAATCGTAGGCCCTGAGCTTCCCAATTGGATTGAGGCGCTATTTGAAGGTCATATTAGTGAGATTCCAGCCAATGTCGTCGATGGCATCAAACGCTGGCGCGCAGCCATCTTAGCTGAGCTCAAAAACGAGACGCCAATAGAGCTGCCCTTTAATGAAGACGCAGGTAGTGAGCAAGCAATCGATTTCTCTGAGGAGTCAGATATTGTCGCTTGGTCTATAGGATTCGTCGATGCGATGTATGGCGATGATGCGAGCGATTGGTTTGCGGACGAAGAGACCAGCGATGATGTGGCGGTGCTCACTCTACCTATGATCGTACTAAGCGGTATTGATGACGAAGATCCTGAACTGGCGCAGATGCGTGTTAACGAGGACAATATGGTACAGATGGTCAACGGTATTGAGAGCAATTTGACCGAGCTGTTTTTATTGTTTCATACCAATGATTAGATTTACTTACATTTGATACAGTCACTAAAAAGGCAATACCATGGCGGTACAACTCTCCAATCTTGAGCATTTACCGAACTACCAAATCACTGAGCGCTTGGATGTGGTGTATGGCAGTACGGTGCGCTCAAAACACGTCGGCAAAGATCTGTTTGCTGGCCTCAAAAATATCGTCGGCGGTGAGCTGACCGCCTATACCGAGTTATTAGAGGAGTCGCGCCAAGAAGCGATCGATCGCATGATCATAAAAGCTGAAGCGCTTGGCGCGGATGCGGTTGTAGGTCTGCGTTTTTCGACTTCTAGTATCGCTCAAGGTGCCTCCGAGCTGTTTGTTTATGGCACAGCGGTCAAGGCGATACCTATGCAGCAGCGAGTAGATGAGTCGGCTCATCAGCAACATAGTCAGATTGGGCAAACCCCAAATCCTACGCAAACCCCAACTGATGACTTGCCGCGTTTTAATCCTTTTGGCGAATGAATAGGCTTAACGCTTTGGCGCTAAGACGACGTTAAAGCGTTGAGATAAGAGATAGTCCATGAACAACTCTATGAGCCAAATCCTAATCAACTACGCGCCGCTACTTATCTTATTTGTAGTAGGGTGGTTTTTTGGCATGCGTCATGAACGTCAGCATTTGGCGCGCTTGAAGGTGTCAGAGAACGATCTGCGTCATATTGTAGTCTCAAGCGAGCGTTTTTACCGTCCTAGCTTGTCGACAGGGACACAAGGCGAGCTGGTACTTGGTAGCGTGGTTATTGCACAAGACTACTTTAAGATGGTTATCGCCAAAATCTTAAGCCTATTTGGCAAAAACCTGACCACTTATGAAACCTTGCTCGATCGCGCCCGCCGTGAAGCACTAGTGCGAATGCGTACTGAGGCTCAAAGCAAAGGCTACAATCACGTTTACGGGCTACGCTTAGAGGTCACTAATATCAATCAGCTTGGCAGTATGGTCGAGGCTATCGCATATGGTACAGCAGTCATTAGTACTGACACTACTACTCAACCTTATAGCTAGAGCACGTTGAACAGCTAGAGCATGCCAAATAGTTATACCCTAGCACTTTGCCTACTCTCTTAATACTTACCCTCTTATTTACTTCTCAAGCCACAGATCTCATTACAAAAGCCTATAACTGACTGAGTAGTAACGCAATCAACGCCATAACTCGCCTATGACGACGCTATACTGGCTTACGTTTGCCAGTCGCTATCGCCTTTATTTTTATTGATGAAAGTGCAAAAGATAGCGCCTCAGGCGGCTCTCATAAACTGACCGATAATTGGTCTTATCTACATGGATGTAGTTATGGAAAGTGTTCAATTAGTTACCTTAGTCAATTCTGTTGTTATTCCTATCTGTCTGTTTTTGATCATGATGGGTATGGGCATGACCCTTATCACCAACGACTTTAAACGAGTATTAAAGTATCCAAAGGCGGTCAGCATTGGTCTGACCAATCAGCTTATTTTACTGCCGATTATCGGTTTTGCCTTAGCCAATATCATGCCATTACGACCGGAATATGCAGTCGGTGTTATGCTGCTCGTGCTCTGTCCTGGTGGCACGACCTCCAACTTATTTACCTTTTTAGCCAAAGGCGATGTGGCGCTATCAGTCACGATGACCGCGATTGCTAGCGTCGTTACTGTATTTACCATTCCTATCGTATTAAGCTTTTCGCTCATTCACTTTATGGGCGCAGGTTCCGAGTTTCAGCTGCCGATTGTCAAGACTATGGTGTCGTTGTTTGTCATTACTATTTTGCCTATTAGCATCGGTATGTTGATTAAGCGTTTTGCGCCAAGGGTTGCCGATAGCTCACAAGTTCTGGTCTCGCGTTTTGGCGTGATATTTTTGACCTTTTTGGTGGTGTTTTTGAGTTACGTGCAGCGAGATATCATCGTTGATGCTCTTATTGATACAGGGCCTGTATCGTTGATTCTAAATGTGGTGACGATGGCGATTGGTTACTATAGTAGTAAGTGGTTTGGTTTGAGCTTGACGCAAAGAACCTCTATCACGATGGAGGTTGGTTTGCAAAACAGTACCTTATCGATCTTTATGGCACTTACCTTATTATCGAACTACGATATGTCGATGACACCTGCGATTTATACGCTCATTATGTTCTTGACCGCAGGTATTATGGTCAGAGTATTTAGCGCTAAGTTCAGAAGAGAGCAAGCAGTCGCAGTTTAAAATAAACGACTGTTTTGAGCACTTAAAAAGCCCTATATCGTAGCGAAATACGCTATGACATAGGGCTTTTTTGATTATATATGCAATAAAAATAAGCCTGTTTTTGAATGATGACTCGCTTTAGCGTCTACGGCCATTAATACGAGCAATCTTATCGACTTTAGCTTCTTTGTCCTGCTCTTTGGCTTTGGCAATATCAAACAAAAAGGTGCGGTTTTTGAGGACAGCGACGAACACCACGCCGCCGACCGTATTGCCAGCCAGTACAATGGCTAAAAACACAAGATAGCGCCCAAGACTAACCGTATTGCCATAGAGTAGGGCGGAGAATATCTCAATATTACCGACGATACTGTGATGCAAACCCAAAAACCCAATACTTCCAGTAATCAAAGTGACGAGTAAAATACGGCTAATGGTATCGCGCGATGAGGTAACTAGCCAAGCGGCAATGCCCATCATCCAGCCAGCCAGTACGGCACTGCCAAAAATAACCCACCAGCGAAATCCCAAAATATGCTCGGCGTAAGCATCGATATCGCTTGCGCTAAATAGATGCATGTTGAGTCCTAAGCCAATCATCAGGGCGGCAAACAGACAACCGCCGACCACGTTGCCCGCGATAACAATGCCCCACAGCCGCAGTAATTTATTCACCGGTTCAATCTTATTGATAACAGGTAAACTCAGTAGTGATGTCTGCTCGGTAAACAGTAAAGATTGCCCGATAACCACGATGATAAAGCCTATCGGATACAGCAAGGAAGAGAGCACCATAGCAAAATTATTAGGCATGACCTGAGTGAGCAAGGCAAAGGCGGAGAGAATGACAAAAAAGCTAATGCCAATCTCCAGCCCTGCGGTAAAGGCACTGGTAAATAAAGAACCCAAAGAGCGATCAAAGGTCTCCTTGGCATCGATAACCTGCTCAACTAAGATACTCGCGTAACTCTTGGCTTGACTTAGATTGTCATCGCTGGCAACGCGTTTTATCGTCTCTTTGTCGGCATCGCTGATCTGCTCAGGAAAATCCTCGTCCTTGATGGTGCCATCGAGGTCTGTCGCGCCATCTGCCAAATGCTCTGATGAGGTGAGTGGATCGTTGCTCTTAGTCTGTTTGCTCTCTTGGGTCACAATACGCTCGCTTGATAACTGACTCTATAATAGACTGCTAGTGTAGAGAGTTACGCTTATAGACTATGTTAAATATTAGGGGCATTGCTGTTGTTGATTGTTAAGTCATACTCAATCGGCGCTAAATCATCTTAGCACCTAACAAAATCCTGTCATCTGCGTTAAAATCACTCTACCACTTATTATGTCTACTTTTAATTAATAAAAGATAAAACTATGAGCAATCCCAATACTAACAACTCCAATCTCACCCAATCGATTCAAGCCGCCCTTAATCAATTAGAAAACGCCTACAATCCAAGCGATGTCGAAGCGGGCATGTATCAAGACTGGGAGGATAGCGGCTACTTTAAACCGACTTTTGATCGTGATGAGTCGTTCTCTATCGCTTTGCCGCCGCCCAATGTCACAGGTTCCCTGCATATGGGTCACGGCTTTAATAATGCGATTATGGACGCGCTCACT
The DNA here is from genome assembly GCF_052258425.1 of Psychrobacter sp. T6-4. Classification (NCBI taxonomy): domain Bacteria; kingdom Pseudomonadati; phylum Pseudomonadota; class Gammaproteobacteria; order Moraxellales; family Moraxellaceae; genus Psychrobacter; species Psychrobacter sp. T6-4. Next base: position 64,770 of record NZ_JBQQEZ010000011.1, on the reverse strand, counting down.
CGTTATCACCGTATGGATGGCGATAATACGCTGTGGCAACCGGGCACCGATCATGCGGGTATTGCTACCCAGATGGTCGTTGAGCGTCGTCTGGAAGCTCAAGGTATCAAACGCCGCGACATGACCCGCGAAGACTTCATCGATAAAGTCTGGGAATGGAAAGAAGAGTCGGGTGACAGCATTACTACGCAGATTCGCAGACTTGGCAGCTCAGTGGATTGGTCGCGTGAGCGCTTTACTATGGATGACGGTTTGTCTAACGCGGTCAAAGAAGTCTTTGTACGTCTATTTGATGAAGGGCTGATTTATCGCGGTAAGCGTCTGGTCAACTGGGACCCTAAATTTCAAACGGCGCTGTCAGATTTGGAAGTCGAAAACGTCGACGAAAAGGGCAGCTTGTGGCATTTTCGCTATCCTTTTACCGATAAAGACCTCACTACCCAAGACGGCAAAAACTACCTCGTCGTCGCTACTACGCGTCCTGAAACCTTACTTGGTGATACTGCGGTCGCGGTCAATCCAGAGGACGCGCGCTATACGCATTTAATCGGTAAAACCATTACCTTGCCTATCACAAACCGCGTGGTGCCTATCGTTGCCGATGATTATGTCGAAAAAGACTTCGGCACGGGTGTGGTCAAAATCACCCCAGCGCATGACTTTAACGATTATGAATTGGGTCGCCGTCATAGCTTACCGCTGATCAATATCTTAGATGAGCGCGCGAATGTCTTAGCTGAGATGGAGGTCTATACCGACTTGCAAGTGCGCGAGCCTGCGCTTGAGAGTACGCCTAACGAGTATGCGGGGCTTGAACGTTTTGCCGCCCGTAAGGTACTCATTGAGCAAGCGAAAAGCGAAGGCTGGCTTGAGGACATCGAGGACTACGCTCTAAAAGCGCCGCGTGCTGAGCGTGGTGGCACTATCGTCGAGCCGTTTTTGACCGATCAGTGGTATGTCGCTATGAATAAGCTGTCGCAGCCGGCGATTGACGCGGTCGAAGACGGTCGTATCGAGTTCGTCCCTGCCCAATATAAAAACATGTATATGGCATGGATGAACAACTTGCAGGACTGGTGCATCAGCCGTCAGCTGTGGTGGGGGCATCGTATCCCTGCGTGGTATGACGATGCGACTGGTGAGATTTATGTGGCGCGTGATGAAGCCGAAGTGCGTAGTAAATACAATTTAAGCGACGACGTCAAATTGCGCCAAGACGATGATGTGCTTGATACCTGGTTTAGCTCGGGCCTTTGGACATTTAGTACGCTTGACTGGGCAGACCCGAACGCTGATCCGCGCGTGCTTGAGACCTTTCACCCGACTAGCGTCTTGGTGACTGGTTTTGACATTATCTTCTTTTGGGTTGCGCGGATGATTATGCTGACCATGCACTTTGTCAAAAATGATGATGGCACGCCGCAAGTCCCGTTCAAGACCGTCTATGTCCATGGCCTCGTGCGTGATGGCAATGGTCAAAAGATGTCCAAATCTAAGGGTAACGTCTTAGATCCGATCGATTTGATTGACGGTATCGACTTGGAAGCGCTGGTCGGAAAACGCACTAGCAATATGATGAATCCCAAAGACGCGGCTAAGATTGAGAAGCAAACGCGTAAAGAGTTCCCAGAAGGTATCCCAGCGTTTGGTACAGATGCGCTGCGCTTTACTTTTACGTCCTTAGCGAGTACAGGGCGTGATATTAACTTTGATCTTAAACGTGTCGAGGGCTACCGTAATTTCTGTAATAAAATCTGGAACGCTAGCCGTTTTGTACTGATGAACTGCGTGGATAAAGACAGCAACGCGCTACCTATCGACCAAGCGCCCAATCCTGAGGTGTGGGAATTACCCGAAAAGTGGATTATGAGCCGCCTAAACTCCAGCATCAAAAACATTCATCAGCATTTCGCTCAGTATCGCCTCGATATGGTCAGCCAAGATATCTATGAGTTTATCTGGAATGAGTACTGTGACTGGTACGTTGAGCTTGCCAAAGCCAGTCTCAATGATGACTCGGTAACAGACGCGCGCAAAGCCCAAATCCGCTACGTGCTCTTGCATGTGCTCGAGACTGCCATGCGTTTTACCCATCCGATCATGCCGTATCTGACCGAGCAGATTTGGCAGACCATCGCGCCGCTACTGGGTCGTAAAAACACCGATAGCATCGTTATTGCCGACTATCCACAAACCGATAGCGCCCAAATTAGTGAACAAATTGAAGCGGATATGGACTGGCTACAAGAGCTCATCGCTAGCGTCCGTAATATTCGTGGTGAGATGAAACTGGGTAACGCGGTACGCCTGCCAGTGCTCCTACAAAATATCTCTAGTGATGAAGATGCGCGTCTATCACGTATCAAAAACCAGTTTAAAGCGCTTGCCAAAGTAGAGAGCTTAGAGATATTAAAAGAAGGCAATGACGTACCATTGTCATCATCAAGTATGGTCGGGCAGCTACGTGTACTAGTACCGATGAAAGGGCTAATCGATCCAACGGCTGAGCTTAATCGTTTGGGTAAATCCTACGAGAAGCTGCAAAAGCAAGCCGAAGGCATCGCGCGCAAGCTGAGTAATGAAGGCTTTGTCAGTAAAGCACCTGCAGAAGTGGTCGATGCTGAGAAGGCGAAACTGGCTGAGCTAGAAGGGCAGTTGACGGCGATGACAGCGCAGATGGAAGAGTTGAAAGCGTTGTAAATAAAGCGTAAATATCTATAGTAATGAAAGACGCTGTCACACTTGTGATGGCGTTTTTTATTGTCTACTGATTAGTTCTCTAAAGAACTCTTAGTATTGCCAAATACTGAATATTTGTGTGCTACTATCTAGATTAGTGTTGATTCTGCTAAACTAACAGCCTGTTTTAATTAGATAAGTGCAAAATTAATCAAAAATTTAAAGGAATAATAACTTATGCAATTACATGCTTATACAAGAACTATTTCTGATTTGTTTTCGGTGCAAAAAAATATATTGTTCCTCGGTTTCAGAGACCTTATTCTTGGAAAAAAAGCCATATTGAGGAACTTTGGGAAGATATCACTAATAATATAACTCTTGAACATGGAGTTTTTCATCATTCTGAATACTTTATAGGTACTTTAGTTTTGGTGGGCGACGATAAAAAAACGAACCTTTTAATAGTTGATGGTCAACAAAGATTAACCACTATTACGATATTGCTTTCTGTGCTTTGTAGAAAATTTGATAGTTTATGTGAAACTAGAAAGTCTGAAGCTATTTATAATAATTATATAATTGGAGAGACGGATGATGGAGATACTTATTTTAAGTTGGAAAATGAAAGTCCAAAACCGTTTCTCCAAAATGAAATACAGCATATAAAAAAGATGGATAGAAGTGAAGCAAGTACAGATGAAGAAAAAAACTTACAGAATAACTTTGATGATTTGTATTCCTATATTTCAGCTGAAAATCTTAGCTCTACCTTTGGTATAGAACAAGAAGATAAAGTGGCATATGTGGATGCCTTAGTTGCTATACGCGAACAGGTTTTAAAACATCTTAAAGTAATATATATAACTGTTGAAGAGGAAGAAGAGGCTTATACAATATTTGAAACGCTCAATGCTAGAGGTATGGACTTAAGTTCAGTTGATCTTATAAAAAACACCCTGTTTAAAAATATGCAAACAGTACATCCAGATGATGATGCAAAAACTAAATGGAAATCTATATATGATATTGTTAATTCGAGATCTTCCAGATCTGGGAATTTAGACAATTATGTAAGACATTGGTGGATATCAAGATATTCCAATGCTAGCAAAGATACTTTGTACAAGAATTTTAAAAGAGAGCTAAAAAAAGGTAAGATTAAACCTGAAACATTTATTTCTGAATTATATGATGACTCAAAAATGTATAAAGTCATCTCTTTTCCTTATAAAGAAGATTTTCCTCGACAGGAAGATGCATCAGTTTATGACTCACTTCAGGCTTTTAAAATTTTCAATATTGCTCAGCAGAAGCTATTTTTTATATCTTTGTTCAGAAAAAAAGAAGACAAGGTGATAGCACATAAAGATTTTGTTGACATCATCACATTCTTGGAAGACTTTCACTTCGTTTTTAACGCGATATGTTCTCAAAGAGCATCTGGACTAGACCAAATATATGCTAGAAGTGCTAGAGGTTTGTTTAATTCTAAAAATAAAATAGAATACAAACCTATTTTAAGTGATCTGAAAGAGCAGTTAATAAAGAAGGTTCCCGAAAAAGATGTTTTCATTAGAAAGTTTTGTGAGTTGAAGTATTTGAAGAAAGACATAGCAGACAAAAAGCTGATTCAATATATTTTCAATAAGATAGAAAGCTTTAGTTTTGAAAATAAAGAATTTTCTGCAGACTTTTTTACTCTTGAACATATTGAGCCACAAGATTCAAAGCTTATTAGTAAGCAGAGTATAGGTAAAATTGGTAACTTACTACCTTTAGGAAATAAGTTGAACGCAGAAGCAGATAATATGAAGGTGAGTGATAAAATATCTATATATAAAAAATCTGATTTTATGCTTACACAAGATTTTGCTAATACCTTTTCAGGTAATTGGCATGAAAGTGATATAGAGTTTAGAACTAGAAGCTTAGCAGAGTATTACTACGATAATTTGCTAAACCGACTAACACCTAAAACCAATAGTTAATATTAAAAATATTATAGTCGATCTGCTTTAGAATATTTACAAGGCTGATATTCATATTGCTTGAGATATTATTTTTACTTGCTTGTTTTGTAAGTTTCTTAGATTTAATCAAATATAGTGCTAGGTATAGTAATTAAAGCAGATATTCTTATGTAAGAAACAATTATAGACTTGAATTTCAGCAGTTTTTTAATGTCAGTAATTAGTCTATTATCCCTAAAGGAATAAAAATCTAACGTAAGGAACACTATGAATCATCTTACCGTCGGACAACGCGCGCCTTTAAGCAATCTTGCTATTGACGATACCGCACCTATCACGCTTAAGTTCACTCGCCAAAGTCCGATAGAGATTGATATCAGCTGCTTTGCCTTAGACGAAGCGGGCAAACTGATCAATGATGATTACATGGTGTTTTATAATCAGCCAACCTCACCATGCGGGCAAATCAAGCTCACCCATTACGAGTCGCAGCCAACAGCGAATAAAGGTATCCAAGCCGATTTTGAAGTGAATTTATCCAAACTGGCTGCAAATATAGACAGCTTGTTTTTTGTGTTATCAGCCGACACGCCGCTGAATCAAATTCAATCGTTAGAGATTGGCATTTGGCAGCAGTCGCAAAAAGCGCAGGCAGAATATCAAGCAGCAGACTTTGCTCAGCAGCAAGCCAGTATGCTAATGCAGCTTTATCGTAAAAGTGGCGTTTGGCGAGTATCTAACGTCGCGCAAGGTTTTAATGGAGGACTTGCCGCCATCGTGCAGCATTTCGGTGGTGATGTAGCACAAGACGAAAATAACACTGTGGCTTCATCAGCTCCGCAATCTTCTAAAATAAATACCTTAAAAGTCCCTTTAGAAAAGGTTATGTTAGAAAGAGCGCCAAAGCTAGTTAACCTTGCCAAAAAAGCCACCATCTCGCTAGAAAAGCGCCAATTACAGCAGTTGACCGCTAAGGTTGCCTTGGTATTAGACGCCACAGGCTCAATGAATCGCCAATATAAAGAAGGTCGCGTACAAGAGGTGGTCAATCGTCTGTTGCCATTAGCCGTCAGCTTTGATGACGACCAAGCACTAGACTGTTGGGCATTCGGTGAGCATTGTTCTTATTTAGGTGAGGTTGGGCTGAACAACTACGCTGATTTTATTGACACCGTACAAGGTGGCTGGCGTAAATGGGCACTTGGCCCACGCATCAACAATGAAGCAGAAGTCATGAAAGCCGTGACAGAGTTTTATCAAAAAGACGGCTTAGATGTGCCTGTCTACGTGCTATTTATCAGTGATGGCGGGGTGAATGATAATCGCGGTATCACGAGAGTCATGACTGAAGCGGCGAAGCTTCCTATATTCTGGCAATTCGTTGGTTTGGGTGGTCGCAGTTACGGCGTATTAAAAGACTTAGATGATATGACTGGACGACTGCTTGATAATTGCAGCTTTTTTGAATTAGACGATTTGGATGATGTTAGCGAAGAAGCTTTATATGAAAATATGCTAGAAGAGTTTCCAAGCTGGCTTAAAGAAGCACGTGAGATAGGGTTGATACAGAAATGAAAATAACTTCTTATCTTGATTAGTACAAAAAACCGTTACCGCATCTCGTCGTAGCGATTTTTTATATCAAAATTTTGATGTGAGATTAGCCAATCCAACACAACCCCATCATCTATTGCAGCACTTTTTTACAAAGGCATCTCTACAAACTGCTAAGATATAAGGGTGTCTCCACGGTATCGATTGGCGCTGTATCGATTGCGCTATAAGCGATATAATAACAACTACAAAATTTGATACCTAGATATAGTCAAGTCCTTCTCTCATTTGTATTGGAGTAATCGCTATCATAAATATATATGTTGTCTTTTGGATTGCCCTAACCTTTTTCGCCTTTTTGATTACTGTGAGTAACATCAACAGTTACAAGTCAATTCTTGCCAGAGACTCGCGCCCAAGAAAACCTGCCAAGGGTGATATTTTTGAGATTGAGACGAGTTTTTATAAAAAGGATGCGACGTTTCATGATGTGCTGTTTTTTCATGCGTCAGCGTCGGGCGTAGCGATAGTGTTATTGGTACTGATCATCAAGGGCGAAACCTTGTTTCCGGGTACCGTGACCTTTTTTGGCCCGCTATCTTCTTTGGCTATCTTTACCATTAGTATCGTACTACTTATCTTAGCGTTTTACTTTTTTACCATTTCTATTCTAAAGCTCGGTTATACGCTGGCTCGACTGCGCGGTGCTGACGGCAAAGAGATCAAATCGCTATACGCTATTGGTGGCGTTTTTGCTTACTTTTTAGTCTTTGCGATATTGGCGCTTATCTTGGTATAAAGGTTGTGGCACTTAAAGTTGTCCAATAAAAAACCGCTCGCAATATGAATTGTGAGCGGTTTTTTGTTGCTAAGGCTATAGGCTTATTCAGGGTATAGCGGGTCGAGCATTTTTTTGGTTGCGATAGTACCCGTTACTGGCGCTTTGAATACTTCAGAGTCAATCTTACCAAATTTATTCCACTCAATTTGATTGGTTTCTAAATTGACCAGATGAATCGAGTAATCTTTGCCAGGCGCTCTATTGATCATCGCACCTGCTAGTGGCGATGTAGAGGCCGCAGCAAGTTTTAGACCAAATGACTGTTTGTTAGCCGCGGCTAAAACGACGAATACTTTGTTTGTACCTTCAGTTTTGCGGATAGCATTTAAGCTGGCGGCGTCTAGATTAAGCGGTGTATATGAACCTGTTTTCATATTGCTTGCGCCGGCTTTACTAGCATTAACTAGCGCCATATATAGGTTTAAATACGCTTGATTGGTGACACCATCAAAGGTATTACTGGAGCTGAGTACAGGGTAACTAGTATTCAATACATCTTTGGCATCTTCACTAGCCAAAATGTCCATTTGTGCCAACTCTTTCTGTGTCAAAGCGCCACAAATAAAAGGGGAGGAGATATTTTTTACAGTCACTCCTTTGTCAGTGAGTCTCTCCTTTAGCGTATTGGCAATAGCAACAGAGAGGGCGTCAGAGTTTTGATACATAATATCGTCTTTACCGACCTCAACTCGCAGTACACAACCGTCACTGATAATACCAACTGACTGAGACTTTAGGTTTTGCTGGGTTTTGTCATAAGCTGAGCGTGCTTCTGGATTTGTCGTCGTTGCACAGCCACTAAATACCGTGATAGCGGCAAGGGCTAAGGGTAGGGTAAGCGCTTTGGCTGAGGGGAGAGTGAACCGTGTGACCATGAATATCCTTGTAAACAGCATAAAAGTTAGAGGCGAAAGGAAGCAAAGCGAAGATCAATAATAAGGAGCAGGTTACGCAGCACAATAGTCTAGTAACTGGCGAATTATGCATGAGTTTTTAAGATTCTCCTACTATTATTTACGCAAAAAACTATTTATTTTTGGGCGCCTATTACTTCCTCTAAGATGATGTTAATGCTCGGGATATAACATAAAGCTATAAAAATAATCTTGTGCTCTGGTAGGCTTTATTGCATGCTGATTAGCTTCTATAGATCGCTGTAATTTTTTATCTAGTGGCTTACTCTCTATCACCCAACGACGTCATCTTATGAGCGAAAAAAAAGCCTTTTATCATCGCCCGCGTACCAATCAGTCTGCGAGTCCTGCTATGCGTTGGACTTTTTTGACGCTGGGCTGGGTGTTTTTTGTGTTGGGGATTATTGGTATAGTACTGCCGGTCATGCCGACTGCGCCTTTTATACTACTTGCCGCAGGGTGCTGGGCGCGTAGTTCACGGCGCTTTCATTTTTGGCTGATCAATCACAAATACTTTGGTAAGTTTGTGCGCGATTGGGAGCGTAATCATGCCGTACCGCGTTACGCTAAGTGGCTTGGGACTATCATGATGGCGCTATCGACGACGATGCTGTTTTTTAACCTGCCAGAGGATATGGTTTGGGTAGCTTGGGTCGTTGCGGCGATGTGTACGGGCGTTGCTATCTATTTATTTCGCTTGCCAAATGCTCAATAAGGGGGTCATCGTCCAACAAATCAAGCACTCAGTCCCAGTTACACAAAATACGAGATAAGGCTTGCGCTAGTATCTAGAGGGTCTTATAATACGCCCAAGCTTAAAAGCAGTTCTGCACCAAATCATTACCTCGTAGTATTAGTTATAATCCTTCGTTTTAATATTTATCGTACAGTAGCTATTTGCAAGCGTTACCGGTCATTTAGACCATTAATAAATTAAAAAGTAGGTTATTACTATGTCAGATACTCAAAAAGGTACAGTTAAGTGGTTCAACGAAGCTAAAGGCTTTGGTTTTATCGCTCCAGAAAACGGCGCAGACGTTTTTGCTCATTACAGCGAAATCACTGGTTCTGGTTTCAAAACTTTAGCTGAAGGTCAAGAAGTTGAGTTCACTGTAACTCAAGGTCAAAAAGGCCCACAAGCTCATAACATCGTTGCTATCTAATTTATCTTTTTATAGATAAATCATAGAGAACACTATGTTTAAAAAGCGAACCTTCGGGTTCGTTTTTTTTGGTCTAACATTTAAGGTTTAAGAGGTTGCGGTTGTCTTTGTAGAGTGTAGTTAGCGACGTAACCTGCCAATTAGTATAAATAAAGACGCCCTCTACCTTATAGCTAACAATAGAGTAGAGGATTTACTCTGTAAGTATCAAAGAAAGCTAACCCCAATATTGATCAGCCCGCCGCCTAATATCAGCCAAGCAAACATTATCGCGCCTAGTAGCAACGGCTGGATACCTGCTTGTTTGATAGCGCCTAGATGCGTCGTCAGTCCTAGCGCAAACATCGCCATCGTCAGTAGCAGATCATCTACTCGCACTATCGTCCGCTCAAAGCTATCGGGCATAGGCACCCAAGTGTGCAAAATTACGATAAGAATAAAAACAAAGGCAAACCAAGGCACTTTGACTTGCCGTGTACGCTGTATCAGCGTGAGCTTATCGCCGCTTGCTTGATTGCCTTTGGTCAAAGCGAAAGAGAGTATCAGTAAAAAAGGCGCGAGCATCATGACTCGTATCATCTTAGTCACGACTGCCGTGTCTCCGACATCGCTATTGATAGCATTGCCCGCGACGACGACTTGCGCGACCTCGTGAACAGTTGAACCCGTATAAATACCGTATTGCTGCGCATTAAGCCACGGGGCAAGCCAGCCTAAATGATACAAAAACGGATAGAGCAGCATAGCAACTGTGCCAAAGACGACTACGGTTGCGACAGCGATAGTAACTTTGTGCGCGTCAGCTTTAATCACAGGCTGGGCTGCAATAACAGCGGCCGCCCCGCAAATGCTCGTCCCTGAGCCAATCAGCATTGTCGTTTGCTTATCGACTTTAAGCCATCTTGTACCGAGCCAATAGGTTAATAGAAATGTTGAAGTAAGTACTACAGCATCGCTGATGATGGCAGGCATGCCGACAGAGGCTACTTGCGTGAGGGTGAGCTTGAAGCCATAGAGCATAATCGCTAGACGCAAAATCTCACCTTTTGAGAAGTTTACGCCCGCGCTCAAGCTATCGGCAACACGCGGATAGATGGTATTGCCGAGTACGATACCGATTAAGATCGCGAGGGTGAGGGGCGAGAGGCCAACTATAGCGCCCTCTGACCAGATGGTGATACGACTATCAAGCCATAAACTAAATAGGCTACCAAGCAACACGACAACCAGTCCTAACCCTTGAGGTTTGCTGGGGACATAACTGCCAAGGGTCTGACTCATCGCCTTCATAATTTGCCTTACTTAGTATTTACTTGATCTAGTATTTACTTAACCTAGTATTTACCTTGCTTACTGTTGATTAAGCTGATATGACTATTAGCTTAATGGTAGCTTTTATAAGTCAACAGTATAGATAAAGGCTATATATAATAAAAACAGATTGATAAGATAGAACCTATTTGTTTTTTGGGTTAATATGCTAGTAGCTCTTGTAAACTGTAGGGTATAGAGACAAGTTGTGGGGTATAGAGACGATGAAAAAAGCGCCGCAGACCGTACCGAAGATTACGTTAAAGCAGCTAGCTGTGTTTGTGAGTATTTATCAGACAGGCAGCACCAGTTGTGCGGGTAAAGAGCTGCATCTATCACAATCAGCGGTCAGTAGTGCGCTCAGTACCTTGGAGACGCGCTTGCAGATGCCGCTGTTTGAGCGCGTAGGACGTAGGCTCACCCCTCATGCCAACGCTCAGCCTATCTATGTTCAAGCGCAAGCGTTACTTGGACAAGCCTTGACGCTTGAGCATTATCATAAGCATCAAGCAGGGCAGATGCATATTGGCGCGAGTACCACTATTGGCAATTATGTGTTGCCAAGCCTCTTGGCCCAGATGTATAAGACGCTGCCAGAAGCTAACATCGAGACCTATATCGCTAACACGCAAGAAGTCGTTAGCGAGATTGAGCAGCTTAATATCGATATTGCACTGGTGGAGGGTATGCCAAGGCCAAGCGATAGTAAAGTGATTGAGCAGCGCGCTTGGCGTACCGACAAGCTCATCATATTTGCTAAGCATGATAGTAAATGGCTGACAGATATTGCTAAGAGTGATGATGATAGTTATACGCTTACCCTTGGGCAATTAGCGACGCGGCCGTTGTTGGTACGAGAGGCGGGATCTGGCACGCGGCAAATAATCGATGAGCAGTTATTGCAGTATCTGCCAAATGCTGAGGTGATTCGCGCGGTAAGTCAGTCTGAGGCCATCAAAAATATGGTCAGCGCTGATATTGGACTAGGCTGTCTATCGCAGCATATCATTGAGACAGAACTTGCTACAAAGTCGCTGGTACAAGTTAAAGTTGCCAGTATCGATCTATCACGCACATGGTGGCTGGTATGGCATAAGGCTCGGCACCAAAGCCCTATCTGGCAAACCTTTATCGATATTATTGAGCAGCAGTGATTGCACTAGGATCAAAAAAAGCGCGACATCATTGATGATATCGCGCTTTTACTTTATCTATTAAAGCTAAATACTTATATCAAGTCATTACCTTGTCACAGGCTTATCAAGCCGAACCACGAAGCTGTCGCAAGGCACGTTTGGCAAGATATTATCAGCAGTCGCCCCGCTTATCCAAGCAGCAATCCCTGAGCGTTTATGACGACCGATAACCAGTAGATCGACGTCGTTTTTGTGACAGTAGCTCACAATACCTTCGCTACTTGAGATGGCAGTAGTCACTTGAGAGGTTTCTGCATTTAATTGATTACGCTCCAAAAACTGCGCTAATTTCGCTCGTGCTTCTTGACAGCGTTCATCATCGATCTCATCGTATAGGCTGGAGGCGGGTACTAGCTCGTAGCCAAAACCGACCATCGTGTCTTTGACGATATGGAGTACCGATAGCTTAGAGCCTGGGCGATTATCGACGATACGTTTGGCCTTTTGCGCGACGATATCGGCATCAGAGAGCAGGTCGGTAACTAGTAAAATATGCTCATATTTCATTATGTTGTCCTCATGGCAGATAGTATCTACTATAGCACCACTGCTAGCCGCTGTTAAGTAGAGCTCGTCTATCTTAGCTTCTACTTTAAGCTATTTATAATGGTCTAACTATTTAGGTACTGGCTGATCAAGCTTGACGACTAAGCTATCGCACGGCGCGTTGGGTAAGATGTTATCGGCGGTGGCACCTACTAGCCAAGCGGCGATACCGCGGCGCTCATGACGCCCAATGATGAGCAGATCAACCTCTTTTTCGTGGCAGTATTTGACAATCCCTTTGTCGTTAGAGATAGCGGCGGTGACCTCAGAGTTGACCGCCTCTAATTGATTACGCTCCAAAAACTGTGCCAATTTGGCTCGGGCGGCTTGCCAATGCGCGCCATCTTTTTCTCCTGATAAGCTCGACGCTGGAATGAGCTCATAACCGAAGCGTATCATGTCATCTTCGACGATATGCAGTACCGATAACCTAGTATCAGGCGAGCCTGCGATAATGCGTTTGGCGCGCTCGGCGACGATATCGGCATCTGATAATAAATCGGTAACCAGTAAAATATGCTGATAACTCATAACATGCTCCTTATTATTTATAAAATGGCTACCTTGATAGTAACAGCACCACTAAGCATTGTTAAGGATTAAATCCATAATTTAATTAGGGTTATAAAAGACGGCATTTTTACTTTTTTAAAGAGTGAAGAGAGGCGGCGAATATAACAATTGAGAGCTAAGGTCTGACTTGACTTATCACCGCGCAAGCCCCATCTCACAGCGACGATATTTATAAATGTATTTTGCCAATAAAAGCACAACGATAAACAATAAGGATAACTATGAGCGACACGATCACTGATATACATGCCCAAACACAAGCTGATATCGACTTGACCTTGCACCCAGCATTCGAGCTGATCGAGCATCGTCATATTGAGGCGCTCTCGATAGACGTTCTCATCAGCCAGCATGTCAAGACGGGCGCGATGCATTATCATTTGGCGCATCCTAGTGACGAAAATGCGTTTTTGGTCGGGTTTCGGACTCAGCCAATGGATTCAAAAGGCGAGGCGCATATCCTTGAGCACGTCGCATTATGCGGCTCCAAAAAGTTCCCCGTACGTGATCCGTTCTTTTCGATGATCAAGCGCTCTTTGAATACCTTTATGAATGCGATGACGGCGGCGGATTGGACAGCGTATCCCTATGCCACGCAAAACAAAAACGACTATTTTAACTTGTTAGATGTCTACCTGGATGCCGCCTTCTTTCCCAATATTCATCCGCTTGATTTTGCGCAAGAAGGTATTCGTGTTGAATTAAACGAAGAGGATAAGCCGCAATTTAAGGGTATTGTCTTCAATGAGATGAAAGGGGCGATGAGCGGCGAGATTGACCAGCTCTATCATACGGTCGCCCATCATCTGTTCCCAACGACCACCTACCATTACAACTCAGGCGGCGATCCTGCAGACATTCCTGATTTGACCCATACAGAGCTTGTTGAGTTTCACAAAAGTCACTATCATCCGTCAAACAGCGTGATTATGAGCTTTGGTAATATTCCAGTGCGTGAGACGCAAGCGAAAATACACCAAGACGCGTTGGCTGAATTTGAGACCGGTCAAAAGCATGTGTCGCGCCCAGAAGTGCGCTTGCCTGCGCCGATTAGTGCAACCGACACGTATACTGCTGACGAGGCAGGGCCCAATCAGACTCATCATGTGGTGGCTTGGTTGCTACCGTCGATTACTGATCCTAAGCAGCGCCTTGCACTGCGCCTATTAGAGGGCGTATTGATTGAGCATGCTGGCTCGCCACTGCGCGCCTATTTGGACAGTCATGCGCTAGGCCGCGCGCCAAGTCCGCTATTGGGACTCGATGATAGTCATTATGAGATGGTTTTTTATACTGGTCTTCGCGGCTCTGAGCCCGAGCACGCAGAAGCGGTCGAGCAGGGGATTATCGACCTGTTAACCGATGTGGCAAGCCGACCTGTTGATGATGAAACGATTGAAACCATCTTGCATCAGATTGAGATCGATCAGCGTCATATTGGCGGCGATAGCATGCCTTATGGTCTAAATTTATTGTTAGAAGGCTTTAGCACCGCCATTCATGACGGCAACCCTATCGATGTATGGGAAGTCGATGAGCACCTATTATGGCTGCGCGAGCAAGTCAAGGATAAGCAGTGGTTGCCAAACTTAATCAAGACCCATCTGCTGGATAACCCGCACCGCGTCCGTATCACTATGGCGCCTGATAGCGAGAAGTCGGCGCGCCTGATCGCAGCGGAGCAAGTACGCCTTGATACGATAGCGATGGATTTGAGTGCTGATGATAAGGATATTTTAAAAAAACAAGCACTGGATTTAGCCGCGCGTCAGGCTGCCCCTGATGATGTGAGCTTACTTCCCAAGGTTGGCTTAGAAGATGTACCAACCGATATCAGCTTTAAAGAAGGCACACAAAAACAGGTCACGCTAAGCGGACAACAGAGCACGCTGTTTGAATACGAAGCGGGCACCAATGGCTTGTACTATTATCAAGTCGTTGTGCCGCTCACGGATGCGATCAACGCAGCCAACGTGGATAATTTGCCTGCTAACGATGTCATCAATCATCCGCTACTACCGATTTATTTAAGCTTGCTATCAGAGCTGGGTACGGACTCGCTAGATGCTTATGAGATGCAAGCCAAACAAGCGGCGCATTCATCAGGCGTGACCGCACGTATTAGCCAGCGTACTAGCATCGATGATAGCCAAACGATTAGCAGCTACTTTGTGGTCGCAACGCGCGCGCTTAATCGTAAGCCTGAGGCGATCGATCTGCTCAAAGAAGTCATGGAACATAGTGTCTTTAGTGAGCACGACCGTATCAAAGAGATCTTGCAGCAGCGCGCGGCCAGTTGGCAGTCAAGACTTGCTGGCGCAGGTCACGCCTATGCGCTGCAAACGGCCAGTCGCGGCATGAGCCGTCAAGCGCAGCTTGAATACGTTCGTAGCGGCTTACCAGCATTAAACGCACTCAAGGACTTTTTGGGTCATGCCAGCGATGACGCGGCGCAATGGGACAAGCTTGCAATGAGTTTGATGGACTTACATCAGCGTCTAATCAGTCTACCTAAGCACGCCATTATCGTTTGTGAAGCTGAGCAAACTGAGCGTTTAAGTCAGCTTATCGTTGATAGTTGGAAGGACAGTGCGGCATCAAGTGTGAAGCCTGCGTTAACGGATGCTGATATTCCAAGTGAATTTAGTGCTTTGACTCTAGATGCTACGCTTAATGGCGAGGTGGACGCGGCGCATAGGCTTGAGCATAATCCTATCGTAGAGGATATTGCTTGGCTTGTCGCCACCAATGTCTATCATAACGCTAGCGCCTACACTGTCCCTGCCGCCGACCATCCAGATACTGCAGCTTTAATGGTATTAGCGCCTTATCTACGTAATGGCTATTTGCATAGCGCTATTCGTGAGCGCGGCGGCGCTTATGGCGGCGGGGCGGGTTATGATGCCAATGCCTGCGCCTTTAAATTCTTTAGTTACCGTGATCCGCATTGTGAGCAGACTTTCGCGCACTTTGATGCCAGCATCGAGTGGCTAATTAATGAGCCGCAAACGGATGAGCAGTTAGAGGAGGCGATACTAGGGATCATCTCTGGTATGGATAAGCCAGGCTCACCTGCAGGCGAGGCGATCAAAGCCTGTTTCACTAATCTACATCACCGCGGTCCTGAGTGGCAACGCAAAATGCGCGCGGCGATACTAGCGGTCACGACTCAAGACTTACAGCGCGTCGCTGGGCAGTATCTACAAGGCCAACAGCACGTGCGCTCAGTGCTTGCACCCTTTGATAAAGAAGAAGATGTAAAGGCGCTAGGCTTTAAAGTATGTAAAATTAAGAGCTAAAAGGTGGGTTTAGTCATAGATACGAGAAAACCGCCGTCTTTATTAGGATGGCGGTTTTTTAATTAGATAGAATCGCTTATTGTGTGCTCACCATAAACATTTTTAGTAACGCTTGATGCTCTTGTCTTTACCGACATAATCTTGATGAATAGGGAACTGCTTAACCTCATCAAACTGTTTGCGATCAGCAAAATAGCTGGTCAAAGTCCGGCGTACCGCTTCAAAAGCGATCTCATCCCAAGGAATATCTTCTTCTTTGAATAAAGCCGTATCGAGACTCTCAGAGCCAATGCCATAAGCGCCGTCTTTTAGATCACATAAGTAAATGACATATATTTGACCAATATCAGGGATATCATATAGACAATATAACTGAGGGTTGATGACGACGGCATCTGCCTCCTCAAAGCTCTCGCGAGCAGCGCCCTCCGCCATCGTCTCGCCATTTTCCATAAAGCCTGCTGGTATCGTCCACAGCCCATATTGCGGCTCAATCGCTCGGCGACACAGCAATACTCTATCCTCATGGATAACTAAAGAGCCGCAAATCACTTTTGGGTTCTCGTAGTGGATGTAGTGACAGTTGGGGCAAACCAAGCGCGGCATATTGTCAGTGGCAGGTATCTTGCGCTCAGCTTCATGGCCACAATTGAGACAAAATTGCATAGTTACAGCCTTTTTTGGTAAATTTTAGAGGTTGCGCTTTTATTAATCTAAGATAGCACAAATTGGCAGCAAACTGAGCGCTGCTAACAGGAATACACCATTTGTCATCTGCACTTAAACGGCGGTTGTAACACAAAAACTAAATTACCTTAAACCCAATATGGGGCAGAGCTACTAGTATAATTTAAGGCCTCTTAAGTGCAAAGCGCCAAGTCAGCAAGGAGAATTCATACCAGTAGCATGTATGTATCAGTATATTGATCTATTATATCGCTTGAGCCTTGATGTTATACGCAGCAAGCTTTTAAAAAAAGAGTAAGCAATGCGTAGTCACACAAAGCACATGCAGCAAGTGTCAAAGTCAGCTAGTCTGTACTGATGTGGTCTTTTAAATGCAGTTTTGAAGTTGTGAACCCTTACCAATATCTTGGATAGTGGCGGCCTCTACCAATATTATTATAAATTAGGGCGACTATCACTAAAGCGATTGCTCCTATCAACGTTGGCGTAATCAAAAAGTGCCATTTGACTCCGCCGAGCATCACGATTAATGGGTTTGAACCTGCTGGTGGGTGCGGTACTCGAAACAATAGCATAAGCGCGATAGCCGTACCGACAGCGAGAGCCAGGCTCCACCATTCAATACCAAACAAGGTCATAAAGGTTAAGCCAGTCAAGGTCGTAATAAAATGACCGCCGACGATATTTCTAGGCTGAGCAAAAGGGCTCTCTGGGTAAGCAAAGATAAGCAAGCAGCTGGCACCAAAAGATCCCAAAATCATAGCCACGTTTTGCCAGTCGCCTATTAGTGCAAGTGCTGCTGTAGCAAGCGTACCTCCAAGCCAAGCGAGTACGATAATAAATAGTGGCAATCTTTGAGGGCAGTCATCGAGCTTGCCTTGCATCTTGCTCAATGAAAAAATCTTATTCACAGGGGTATCCTAAATCGTCTAACAACAAATATCAAAGCGCGGCTATTCTACTACGCGCAGATATTTTATACATCAAGGATAGAGTCTTTTGATTCTCGTTGATAATAACGTTATGACATTTAGTACTCATTTTAAACTTATAGGGCAATAATAATGACCATACCGCAGCAGCTTATCCTCCCTGATGACTTGTCAGTGGCGCTGCCCGACTATATCCATCAGCCCGTGCTCAGGCAATTGGCCGAACGTATGCAATACGATATGCTTGGTCACATGACGCAAGCTTTGCGCCATGATACCGATCACGCTTCTCAAAGCGCGCGTATTTTAGAGCGTCTGTATCAGACGCCTATTGCAGATGCATCAATATTGGTCGCCATCACTAACGAGGCGCGTCCTAGACTACTCTTAACCCGCCGCGCCGCGCACATGAATAGCCACGCAGGTGAGGTGTCTTGCGCTGGCGGTAAGCATGAGCATTATGACGGCAACAATGTAATAACCGCGCTGCGTGAGGCTTGCGAGGAGACCGCGCTACCACCGAATAAGGTGCAACTGCTAGGTCAATTGCCCATCCAAACCTCAAAGAGTGGCATGAGCGTACGCCCAATTGTGGCTTTGATTGAGCCAAATTTAGAGTTAGTGCCTGAGATTGGGGAGATTTCACGGATATTTTGGGCAGACTTTGAGCGCTTAATAACTCAGCCGACTATCGAGTATGCCATCGAGTATACGATGATGGAGCAGACCGCGACTATCGTAACGCCCAGCTGGCAGATTGAAGGCGAGACTGTTTGGGGGCTTACTGGTAAAGTATTGGCAAGCTTACTTGAGACCGGCTTTGATAGGCAACTGGAATGGTACTACCGCATGCAAGAGTCTGGCCTAGATATTGGTCGTTAAATGCGACCCACCCTTATGCAGCTATTTATAATAGTTGTCATTCTTTTTGAGCCACCAGTTCATATTATCCTGACGCTTAGCGCGAAACGCTTCAAGCTTACGCGCGGCGGCAGCATTGTGCTGGCGCGCGGTATCTAAGGCAAACAAAATCGGCACAGAGGATAGCACGCCAAAGCGAATTTTTGATTTGGGCAGATCTAAACCATCGCCAATATCGTCACCAACGAGGGTACGCGTGACACTGGCATTGACCATCTCGACAAAGCGTCCGCGGCGATTGTCCTCGCCCATCAGCTGACGCGGCAAATCATGCAGCGCCTTAGCCAAAGGCTGTCCCATTTTAAAATCAAGCTGCTGAATAGACAGATAAGTATAGAGCCACTCCCAGCAGGCCGCCTCATCTTTTGGCAAGCGCTCCAAATCCACCCCCATCCAATAACTGGCAAGATTCCATAAGTGCAAAATGCCCTCGGCCTCCTCGTTACTCATGCGTGCACCAAGCAATCTAAGACCGCGCATAATCAGCAGTGAAAACTGCAAATGAGTGGCAATCATATCAGTCTGATTGATCGGAATGCCCCAATAATCGCTATTCCAACTCCCATCTGCATTATGGTGCTGAGCCTTGTGTGCGATCACATCATCTGATAGTTTAAGCTTGCCTTTAAGCAGGCTCTGACGTACCAAGGTATGTACTTGACGCACCTTGATGGACTGGCGCCAACCCTCCGAGCCAACAGCGAGCACATGTTCTATATTACGCGTGTCATCTGACAACTGCGGATGCTCAGATACGGCGAGGATATAAGCATACGTGCGCATCAGACGCGGCAGCGCATCATGCATCAGCGCGCCAGTTTGCAATAGCGGTAGTGATAGCGCTGGGATACTATAGCCTGCCATGAGTGCCACGTTACGCAGTAGCCAGATCAGCATTAAAGGATAGCGCCGATAAGCAATAGCGCCTATCTCAGCAAGTTTAGGATCAAACCAAGAGGGCTGCGCGCTGAACTGCTCAGTTAGTGCGACAAAAGAGGGGTGGTTGGCTGTACGGGTATCGGGTGTAGAGTTGCCCAAAATGGATTGCTCTAATGGCTTGGCAAACCGTATACCGTCACCTGCCAAGCTATCAGCAATAGGGTCGCCAATATCGTAGCCTGCGACGATCTCATCGAGCAGGCGCTGCGAGATGACAAAGTCTTTGGGCAATAAATAGCGCTTGATACGGCGCAGCACTTGTAAATCGCTATGGTCATCGATAGACGTTGTGCGTCCATGACGCCGATAATTGGCGCTAGTCGTCTTGGTGCTAGTAGTCTTGGACATTATAGTAGAGTCGTAGGAGTCATTGGGGTCTTTTGCAGTCATAATAGTAATGTACCATTATGCGTGACTTTAATAGTAAGCGTGTGTCATAAATTGGTAGCGTATTACCAGTTTTGCGTTGATTTCTGGACTGGTAATACGCCTGTTGTTTAGCGAAAAATCAATGGCGAGTCAAATCAACAGAAGTATTGCTAACCTCTTCTTTTAGCGTGTACTTGAGCATCAGATACCCTGCAACCCCCGAGACGATTGAACCCATAATGATACCTAAGCGCTCATCGAACATAGGCGTACCGCCGCCAAAAGCCAAACCACCGATAAACAAACTCATCGTAAAGCCTACGCCGCAAAGCAAGGCTGCGCCGTAGATTTGCTTAAAGTTCATCGCCTTTGGCATGGTTGAGAGACCCAGTTTGAATATCAACCAACACATCGCCATAACACCAACTTGCTTACCGATAAACAAGCCTGCGGCGATACCGAGCGGAACCGAGTGAAACAGCTCAGCGACGCCTGCGCCTTTAAGGGAGATACCTGAGTTGGCAAAAGCAAACAGCGGTAAAATAGCAAAGGCAACGGTGTTGTGTAGATCATGCTCAAGCTCCTCTAAGGGCGAGTGCTCAGGATCAGTGCGATCAAACATTGGGATAAACAAAGCCAAAACAACCCCTGCCAAAGTCGCATGGACGCCAGATTTGAGCACAGCAATCCACATAATAATGCCAAAGAAAATATAAGGCGTAATATTGGTCACGTTGCGGCGATTAAGGATGTATAAGAACGGCAAACAAGCGCCTGCAACCGCTAAAGAGAACAAAGATAGATCATTGGTATAAAATAGCGCAATGATTAAGATGGCGCCAATATCATCAAAGATAGCAATAGAGACCAAAAATATCTTGAGCGAGTTGGGGACGCGATTGCCCAGTAAACTTAAAATACCAAGCGCAAACGCAATATCGGTTGCAGCAGGAATCGCCCAGCCTTTGAGGTACTCAGGCTCATGGTAGTTAAACAGGATGTACACAATAGCAGGGGCAATCATACCGCCGACAGCCGCGCCTGCAGGCAAAATGATTTGTTTGAGATTGGATAATTCGCCAACCAAAACTTCGCGTTTGAGCTCAAGTCCTACCAAAAAAAAGAAAACCGCCATTAGACCATCATTGATCCAATGCCGTGCATCTTTTGCAATCTCAAAATCACCAAATTGGATAGCAACGGGCGCATGAATAAAGCCGTTATACCATTCGCTCAGTGGGGTATTGGCAATAATCATTGCAGCAATGGCAGCTAGGGCTAAAATGATACCGCCTGCCGCCTCAAATTCAAAAAATGCCTTGATCCGTCGTATTGCCATAAAATCCTCATCTGCAAAATATACACTACACTCAAATGACGACCTTTATACCATCTTATTTGATAATACTTATCAAAACCTTCGTATCAAAAATGATAATAGCGTGTTTAGATTGCCTATATATTTGAGTGTGATAGCTGAATTTTTAATATTCTTATGCTTATTTTCTTTTATAATAGCGTGCTGTTTGATCGCAAATCTTCAAAGTCTTTATCATAGAATATAACGCGTTGACATGATAGTGTGCGTAAGCGTTAGTGAGTCAGTTATACCAAATTTAACAGACTTTGCTTGATTTCACCATTTTTATAGTGCTATTGATTCGGCATTAATATCTCATTAGCGATACATCTGATGGTAATACTAAGGCAAGTTTTATGGATATATCGCTATCTTTAGAAGTGATTTTGATGCTAACGGCAGTCGCGGCGTTAGCAGGCTTTATCGACGCTATCGCAGGCGGCGGCGGTTTGCTGACCATACCTGCCATGCTCCTTGCCAATATTCCGCCTGTACTCACCCTTGGCACCAATAAATTGCAAGCAGCGTCAGGGGCGCTTGCGGCGTCCATCACTATGATAAAAAAGGGCGTGGTAAAGCCTGCCCGTATTAAAGTGGCGATTATCGCCGCGTTCATCGGCTCAGTCATAGGGACGATTGCCGTACAGTTGTCGCCGCCAGATCTGCTTGAGACGCTTATTCCCTTTTTGATTGCCGCTATCGGTATCTATACTTTGTTTGCGCCAAATCTAGGGGAGGTGGAAGCCGCGCCGCGTATCTCAGAGGGCAAATGGCAAAAAGTAGTCGCGCCACTCATCGGCTTTTATGATGGTTACATTGGCCCAGGCACAGGGATGTTCTTTGCACTAGGGAATGTGGCGCTGCGCGGTCGGCAGATTATTGAGGCCACAGGCGCGGCAAAGGTGCTAAATCTATCGACCAATATAGGCTCACTGATATTTTTTATTTTGGGCGGTAATGTGCTGTGGAAAGTGGGTCTTGCGATGATGGTCGGACAGATCATCGGCGCATATTTTGGCTCACATATGGTGGTCAAAGGCGGCAGCAAGCTGATTCGTCCAGTGATTGTCCTAGTATGTTTGGCGATGGTGACCAAATACGTTTTTGGTTAAAGGGCTGTCAATTGACAGCACAGAGCGATCAAAAATACCTCAGCCAATTTTGAACTGAGGTCTTTTTTTGGGTGAGTCTTTTGTTTTTGTGAGTCAATTAGCGACGTCGATCGACATCATCGTATTCGCTCCCCATGAGACCATCACTAAACACTTTGGAGAATTCGCGCTCGTTCTCTTCATCGATATGACCATCAAAGACGTCTTTGGCACCAGCAAAAGGATCGTTGTAGATTGCCACGTTCATCTTATTCTCAGACTTAGCGACGATCGTGGTCACTGCCGCATCACCGCCAACGTTCACCGCTGTCCGTAGCATATCGAGAATACGATCAACACCCAATATGAGACCGATACCTTCGATAGGAAGACCCACTTGCGAGAACACCATAGAGAGCATGATAAGCCCTACGCCTGGCACACCCGCCGTACCAATAGAGGCAAGTACGGACATCAAAATCACGGTCAGATATTCAGTCACCCCAAGATCAATACCGTAGACGTTGGCGATAAAGATAGTCGCCGTTCCCTGCATAATTGCCGTACCATCCATATTGATCGTTGCACCAAAGGGTACAGTAAAGGAGGCCACTGAGTTGTCCACGCCCATGCGCTTAGTTACGGTACGCAGAGTAATCGGAATCGTCGCATTCGAGCTTGAAGTACTAAATGCAAAAATCTGTACTTCGCGCATTTTTGCCAAAAAGGTTTTGATCGATAACCTTGAGAACAGCTTGAGGACGATCATCATAGTAATGAAAAAATGGAAGGCCAGTGAGCCCACTAGCACCGCAACATAACCGAGCAGTGACCAGATGAGATCTAAACCCAGCTCTGCCATCGCTTTGGTTAGTAGCGCAAAGACACCATAAGGCGCAAGATTCATAATGATAGTCACCATCTTTAAGATGACCTCATTGATAAGCTCTAAGCTTTGCACTAAGCCTTTGGCAGGTTTGCCTACCATCAAGATACTAATACCGATCAATACTGCAAAAAAGATGATCGATAGCATATCGCCATTCGCCATTGCGCTAATGGGGTTGGAGGGGATAATGTTAGAGAAGACATCAAGTAGAGGTGGCGCTGCTGCTGCCTCAAATTCAGCTTCGGTGGCTACATCCATGCCTTTACCGATACCAAAGAGGATACCCAAACCAATAGCAGTCGCAATGGCCAGCGCTGTGGTCATCATATAGATCATAAAGGTTTTGGTGCCGATACGACCGAGCAGGCGAATATCGCCGATACCACACACCCCGCAAATCAAGGAGATTAATACTAGCGGTACAACTAGCATCTTAAGCGAGTTGACAAATAACTTACCGATAATAGCCAAAAAGCCATTGGTAAAATAAGTATTAACAAAACTGCCTTCTGCATTTAATCCAAAATAGTTTATACCCAGACCCAGTATGATACCGAGCACCATGGCAACGATGATCTTGCCCGTCAGTCCCATATTTTTCCACATAAGATATATCCTTTAATTGTGTGCCTGACAGTAGTCAATTTAATGTTATCGTTATTAGCATCCTTGCTATGACATAAAAACAATGCATCAAAACAGCAACATCATATCCATTTATTAGACGATCGACGTATATACAAATGCGCCAGTCCGTTGACTATTGTTACACTTACGCCTTCAATATAAAAGAATTGTTTGGGGCAGTGCAAGAAATTTTTATCACTTATTGCAGTGCACTTTTGCATAAGCCGTTGCTATTGATGTTTATTGCTATTTATTATTCTAAAACTTAAAAGAGTGACTATAAGAAATTTTAATTTAGACATTAAAAAAGCAGGACTACCGATAAAGGGGAGTCCTGCTTAGTTTAAACGCTACGATATTGTCTATTTTTTACCACCAATCAAAATTTTGAAGTGTCACAGCTTCAATGTTTTATGGCTTTAAGAATGTTAAGCGTTGTCGCTTTCATCACGGCGTAAGCCATCTTGCCAATGGGTAGTATCTGACGTTTGCTGCTCTATAGCGTCATGATGGTCATTAGCATCGCTACTATCTATGTTATTTGTACTCTCCACATCACCGCGACTATGGTTGCTACTCATACGCGCGTTCAATATAGATTCAGCATCACGATAACGAGTAGAATCAACATCGCGGTGGCGATGGTCAAGCGCTTCTTTATCAGGATTTGCGTCGCTAAAGTCAGTCTGTACTTGACGCTCGTCTAGCGAGTCTTGCTCACGGGTCATCTCGATATCACCATCGCTCTCATAACCGTGATTGGGATTGGCGTCGCCTGTCGACTCATGAGTATGTGCGGCAGCCTCAATATTATCAGTGCTGGCGTCATGGCTTTGAGCAGTACCTTCGCTATGATTGTTATCAGTAGCGTCATTAGCCTGTGTTGTTGACTCAACGCTATGAGCCGCTTGTGCCTCACTCTTGAGCTGCGCGTAATCTGTAAGCTGATTGACTGCGTTTTCAAGCGTATGCGGGTTATAGCGCTCTTGCGCCTCTAAAAGATGCTCGTCAAACACATCGGTCAATAACGAATCAAAACGTAGCCCATTATAGTTGATGAGTTGCTCCGCCTCATCTTCGCTAATCTCCCCACTTTGGCTGGCATGAACCACGTGATCCTCAAAGGTTAAACCCTCAAACTCTCCGCTATGCTCTGCCTTTTTGAACTTTTGCCATAGGGGTTCTATGGATAATAGCGCTTGATAGGCATTCTCCATACGGCCTGTAACATCATCAGATTCAGTATTGTAATACACCATCGTTTTTAGATAATCCCGAAATGGATTGGACTCAAAATCATCCATAAAGGTATCACCAAGCTTGGTTTTGAGCGCGTCGCTTGGCGGGGTAAAGATGCGCCCATTCGGGAAGGTGACAAACCCAACGAGCGCCGCTGCCATACGATTCGGGAAATTTTCAAAGAAAGATTCAAAGGCTTCTTGAATAGTATATAAGCTATTTTGTAGAGCGACTTCTGCGTGCAAACGCTCCGCTTCTGACTTACTGCCATGCTCATAAAATTGCAAAATAGCTGTGGCAATAAACAGATGAGCATGAATATCTGCTAAGCGCCCTGAGAGCATCTCTTTGCGCTTGAGATCGCCTGCCAAAAGGCCAAGCGCCATATCAGCGGTCAAAGCAAAACTGGCACTTAGGCGATTGATATGTTTGTAGTAGGGACGAGTAAACTTGTCGGCAAAGCTTGGCGCTTTACCACTACCACCGAGATATCCTGCAACAAAGGCTCTAGCGCCGCGGTTAAAAGTATAGCCTAAATGCTTAAAGAATAGTCCATCAAACTCTTTGAGCGCGCTTTGTTTGTCCTCGCTTTGCAGTAGTTGTAACTCATCGAACAGGTAGGGATGACAGCGCATCGCCCCTTGACCAAATATCATCAAAGATCGGGTCAAAATATTTGCGCCCTCAACAGTGATAGAAACGGGTATCGCTTGATAAGGAATCGCCAAAAAATTGCGCGGACCCATTTGAATAGCGCGCCCACCGACCACGTCCATACCATCGTTAACCACGCCGCGCATAGTTTCGGTCGCATAATATTTTGCCATAGCAGTCATCACAGACGGCGTGCCGCCTTGATTAAGGCCACAAGTCACTAAGTGACGAAAGGCCTCTAACATATAAGTCTGGCTGGCAATACGGCTCGTCGCGTCTTGTACGCCTTCAAACTTACCGACTGAGATTTTGAACTGCTCACGCACTTTGGCAAAGGCGCCCACAGACAAATAGCTCATCTCGCTCGCTGATGTCGACAGCGCAGGCAAAGAGATGCCGCGTCCTACGCCTAGACACTCCATTAGCATACGCCAGCCGCGACCCGCGTTTTCAACGCCGCCGATAATATAATCTAAGGGAATAAATACATCGTTACCATCGACCGTACCATTCATAAAGGGCGAGCCGCTAGGGTAATGACGCGGTCCGATAACGACGCCTTCATGCTCAGCAGGCACGAGCGCGCAGGTAATGCCATAATCTGTCTTGTTCGGATCGCCAAGTAGCGCTTCTGGATCATGCATCTTAAAGGCGAGTCCAACGACCGTTGCGATAGGGGCAAGAGTAATCCAGCGTTTAGAGAAGTTCATACGCAGTCCAAGCACTTGCTCGCCGTCATGAGTGCCGTAGCAGACCACGCCTGTATCAGGAATAGCGCCCGCATCAGAACCTGCTTCTGGTCCTGTTAGACCAAAGCAGGGAATCTCTGTCCCATTAGCTAATCCTGGTAGCCAGCGCTGCTTTTGCTCGTCTGTACCGTAATGCATGAGTAGCTCGCCTGGGCCCAAGGAGTTTGGTACCATGCAGCTGACTGCAGCGGTCGGAGAGCGTGAGGCGATTTTGCTCATGACTCGGCTTTGGGCATAAGAGGTAAAATCCAAGCCGCCGTATTCTTCAGGAATAATCAGTCCCAAAAAGCCATTGTCTTTGATAAATTGCCAAGCCTGCGGTGATAAGTCTTTGTATTCAGTAGTGATCTGCCACTCATCGAGCATAGCGCACAAGGTTTCAACTTCATTATCAATAAAGCTTTGCTCTCTCTCAGACAGCGTAGGATAAGGATACTGAGCAAAGGTATCCCAGTTTGGTGCGCCCATAAACAGCTCTTTTTCCCACCAGCTGGTGCCCGCATCAAGGGCTTCGCGCTCGGTATCGCTCATGCTTGGCATTGCCCCAGCCAAAGTCTTGTAGACAGGCTTAGTGATAAGAGCCTTTCGAATAGGCGTAACAAGCAGTACAAGGCATAACAGCGCAATAGGCGCGCCCAATATCAATGACCAAGGGCTAATAAAAGCGGTGACAATCACTGTGACAATAGCGACAATGCTGCCAGTAACTCTAGATAAGGACAGTAAGAAGATAGCCAGAATCATGGCTAGCTGAATAAGTACTGCTAGAACAAATAAGCCAATCGCCATGACTGTCTCCTTTTTGATAGCAAGAATAGGTATAGTAAATAGTAAAGACTGTTAAGAAGGTATAGAGTCTACAAATTACTTACACAAATATAGCTTCTACTATGAAAGCCTTCTTGACAACTATCAATAGATAAAATGCAACGCTATGTCGAGGATATGTATCGATAAAGACGGATGCCAATAGCTGTAAGGCTTTTTAGTCAATATGATGCCCCATTAATTGCTATTTTGGGTGACATTAAAAATGTAAGTAAATTTTAATAAAACGGCGCCAGACTACTCTCTGCATAAGATAAGGTTTCATTGCGACCGACGATAATGTGATCTATTAGAGATAAATCTAGCAAATCACAAGCTTTTTTGAGCTCAGAAGTTAGTAGATTGTCCGCATTTGAGGGTGCAGCGCCGGTGTGTGGATGATTGTGAGCGATGATAAGCTGACTGGCAGCATGACTGAGCGCATGACGCAGTACATGCTTGATACATACAGAGCAAGACGAGATACCGCCTGTGAAGAGTATCTCAAAGTTGAGAAGGTTGAGCGCATTATCGAGACAAAGTACAGCAAACACTTCACGATGCTCGCCGCGCAGTTGGGTGCTGATATAGTCCTTGACCACTTGCGAGCGACCCAGCGCTTGACCCGTTTTGAGTTTACTATTTAAATAGCGCGTACCCATCTCTAAGGATGCTAGGATTTGCGCGTATTTAGCAGGTCCGATACCGTGACAGGCGAGTACCGTCTCTTTGGGTGCAGCCAAGAGTTCTGCTAGACTACCAAAGTGATCAATCAAGGAGCGTGCCAGCTCAATAGCGGACTGCGAGGGCGTGCCCGTACGCAAAAATATTGCTAATATTTCAGCATCTGATAAGTGCGCGGCACCAAATTTGAGCAGCTTCTCACGCGGCCTATCATCTTCATGCCAGTCTTTAATCGCCATTATGCTTCCTTGTTTGCTTTTTTGTCCTAAATAGAGGTTCGTCGTTTTAAGTACGCGAAACCTTATCTAATTTAGCGCATAATTGTTACTATATGAACCATTTTTGTCCTTTACACTCATTTACTTATTGATGACTTGCTTATGTCAAATATTGTCCTCGCCATTACTGGCGGTATTGCCGCTTACAAATCTGCCTTTTTCGCTCGTCTTTTAATCAAAGCGGGGTTTGAGGTGCGCGTCATTATGACAACTGGCGCGCAGGCCTTTATCACGCCATTAACCTTGCAGGCCTTGACGGGTAACGAGGTGCATACCTCATTACTTGATGAAGAGGCTGAGGCGGGTATGGGTCATATTGAACTGGCCAAATGGGCCGATCTGGTCATTATCGCTCCTGCGTCTGCCAATACGCTGGCACGCCTAGCGATGGGAATGGCAGATGATTTGCTCACGACGGTGTGCCTAGCGACAACAGCCTCTGTCATCATAGCGCCTGCGATGAATCAGCAGATGTGGGCGCATCCTGCGGTCAGTCTCAATATACAGACCCTACGCGATATGAATTATCATATCATCGATCCTGCGAGCGGCGAGCAAGCGTGCGGCGATGTGGGCGCTGGGCGATTGCCTGAGCCTGAGCAGCTGCTTAGCGAGGTGCTACTATTTAACGCCCAAAGACGTATTCCGCAACTGCTCACGGGTAAGCGCGTGGTCATCACCGCAGGCCCAACCGTTGAGGCGATAGATCCAGTACGTTATTTGTCCAATCACTCATCAGGCAAGATGGGTTTTGCTTTGGCGCAAGCATGTCAATACGCAGGTGCCAAGGTCGTTCTAATTGCAGGTGGCAAGGTAGCGCTACCGACGCCGCTGGGTGTTACGCGTATCGATGTGCTGTCGGCAAAAGACATGCTCGTCGCTGCGCAGCAGTGTGTTGAGGGGACGCATAGCGCGATAGCGACTATAAACAAGACATCAGATTTAGATCAGCAAGATCATGCCGCGCACGCTCATCTTCATGAGCACGGAGACTGCGACTGTGATGATGTAGAAATCGATAACAATACGCACGACAATAACGGTACACGTTTAGCTGATATTTTTATCGCCACCGCTGCTGTGGCTGATTATCGTACTGAGGAAGCCGCGCCGCAAAAGATCAAAAAAACCCAAGACGCCATGACGCTAAGCCTAGTCAAAAACCCTGATATTTTAGCGACGATTTCCTTGGCGCATCCTGAGCTATTCGTAGTGGGATTTGCTGCTGAGACGCAAGATGTCGAGCACTACGCGCGCGGCAAGCTAGTCGCCAAAGACTTAGATATCATCGCCTGTAATGATGTCTCACGCGCAGATATCGGTTTTGCGAGTGACGATAATGCTATGCAGGTGTTTTTTGCCAAAGACTATGAGCGCGAGGCGATAAGCTTAGATAAAGCCAGTAAAGATGATATTGCAAAGCAGCTCACTACCATCATCGGTGAGACCCTCTGGCAGCGCAGGCATGGCTAGTAATATTGTCACTACAGTCGCCTTCCTTTTAGCGCTATGACAGCCGCGGTCGATAGCGACAGCATGCAGATGCTATTGTTGCTGGCGATTTTTGCGCTGGCATCACTGCTACATGGCATAAGCGGTCTGGGCGTGACGCTAGTGACGACGACGGCTTTGGCTAGTCTATATCCGTTGCCGTATGCCATCGTCCTCGTGATTTTCCCCTCCTTATTACTCAATGCAATGACATGGCTGGCGGGTGGCGGGCGCACTGTTTGGCAAAACTTTATTTATTACGGCAAGCGCTATTGGCTGCTTGCGTTAACCAGTTTGTTTGGGAGTATCTTGGGCGCTCAGTTACTGCTTTGGATTGATAGCGCTTATATTTTACTGCTGCTAGCGGCGGTGATTGGCTATTACGTGATCAGCAGCTTACTTGGCAAGCAAATCACGCTACCTAATACCAAGCCTGTGCTGATTATCGTGGGATTTAGCGCAGGTATTATCGGCGGCTCGACCAATGCTATGTCGACTATATTGATGATGTATCTGTTGTCTGCCAGCGACGATAAAAACACCATCGCCAAAGTTGGCAACATGTGTTATCTATTAGGCAAAGTCGCGCAAATTATCGTCCTGCGTGAGCCTATCATGGCGCTAAGCCTCGCAGAGTGGCAATTGATTGCGCTACTTAGCGTTTTGTCCGTTGTCGCGCTATTGATCGGTATTCGTATGCGTCGTTACCTGCCACAAGCACGCTTTCGTCAGCTTATTTTAATCATTTTGACAGTACTTGGGTTGCGGGTAGGCTGGCAGGGCGTTATGGCGTTTTTGTAGTTAGCAGGTTTTTTAATTGTGTAAAGTGTGATCATTGTTCAACGATGCTTTTAACGATACCTTTAGCGATTAAATAAGTTTAAAACGATAGTCGCTACTATACTTATGATAATCATAGAGACAATCGGGAAGTACACGCGGGTATTGCCTGAGGTGTGCCTAATATCTCCTGGTATGTTACCAATCCAAGAAAACATACTTGGAAATAGCAGCCAAATAACGCCGATGATCACGAGTAAAATACCAATAAGAATGACTATTTTTGCCATAATAACGACTCCTTTTTTAGCCTTATTTTTTTCGCATTGTTCTTATGCCTCGTTGTGCTGAGTGGTTTTATCAAAGTAAATCTGCTGCGCGATACGAAAGGTATTGCAATGCGCCTCAACCACATCTTCAATATCTTCTGAATAGCCGCCGCCCATGACGATAGCCACTGGAATATTGGCGGCCTTTGCTTGACGCAAGACGTACTCGTCGCGCGCCATGCACCCTGCTTGGGTCAGTCCAAGTTTACCAAGTTTGTCCGTTGCCAATACATCTACCGCTGACTGATAAAAGATCATATCGGGTGCGACATTACGGATTAAACGCGGCAGGGTCTCATGCAGCACCTGTAGATAATCCTCATCGCCTGTATCGTTAGCAAATTCGATATCCAAATCAGAGACCTCTTTACGAAACGGATAGTTTTTGGCGCCATGCATACTAAAGACAAAAACGCGTGGCTCATCCGCCATGATACTGGCATTACCATTGCCTTGATGTACGTCCAAATCTACGATCAAGATCTTTTTTGCCTGTCCGCGATTAAGCAGTAAGTTGCTGGCGATACAGACATCGTTGAGCACACAAAAGCCCTCACCATGATCGGCAAAGGCATGATGCGTACCGCCTGCAACATTCATTGCCACACCATACTGCTGGGCAAACCGCGCACATTCATAAGTGGCATGAGCAATATGACGACCACGATCTACCAGTTCAGGCGTCATCTCAAACCCGATCGGACGCGCCTCTTTACGCGTTAAGGTTTGGGTCTTGAGTTTGTGCCAATACTCGGCTGTATGCGTAGTCAAAATCTCATCTTCACTCAAGCGCTTGGGTGCAAAGAAATTATCGGTGGTGATTGTACCCTCACGCAGCAGGCGCTCAGGAATCATAGTATATTTTTGCATAGGAAAGCGGTGCTTGTCAGGCACCGAGTAGCGAAAGATATCGGAGTAGGCAATTTTTAGCATAATGTTTAAGAATTTTCGGTTTTAAAAAAAGGATTTTGGCGCATTTAGAATAATAAAGGACGCTATTCATTTATAAATAACTACTGCACAAACTGCGTCGGTAAATAAAAGGTTCTAGCGTCTGATTGTTGCCGCAGCTCTAGCAGTAAAGTTTGCATGTCCTCGCTTGGATTCTCAAAGTTGAGTAAGTCATCAAAGATCTCAAAGGATACGGTCGTCATTGCCACGACGCTTTGCAGCAGTTGCTCAATAATAGTATCGTTTATGCCAACAGCCTCGACATCGATAGCACTCTTAAAGCGTATCTCGCCATCATTGACGTCCATCTCCAGATTACCTATGATCATGTCGTAGTTGATTTGGGTGATCAGTAGCATCGCCGCGCTTTGATGACTCTCAGGAATCACAAAGGGCAAAATGCCATAAACGGCGAGTAAAGCGTTTGTCTCTTGTATGCGAAATAGATATCCGCAGTCAAGACGTCCGTTACGCATACGCAAGGACAAATGATGCGACTGCTGAGTATCATCAGCCCTAGGACGATAATACGTATAATGCCACTGTTTGCTCTGCAAAAACTGTTTGATGGTATCGACGATAGGAGTAGTAGGGCGCGATTTCACTAAAGATATCTTCGGCTTTTTTTCACTGCTGTGTCCCGTTTCACGACCCAGTCCTGCCTCAGACGTTTGCGCCTCATCACTATAAATAGGCTGCGGCGCAGGCGAGGTCAATAACCGTTTGAGTTTTTGCCATAAGCTGAGTTTGTTGTCTTGGCTCATAATTACAGGTATGACTGGTTATAGTGAACAATAAATAAAAGGTACAGAGCAAGCGATTACTGATCTGAACTATCAGACCCAAGCCCATTCGCCAAACTACTCTTAATAGCATCTTGCGCATAAAAAGCTTGCAGCATCTGGCTGATATGCGCACTAAACCAAGGGCTGTCAATAGCATCATGAGCAAGGGGTAGTAGGGCTTGGCTACCTTGCGCTACTGCTTGCGCATCGATATGTAAGCTGCTCGCCAAAGTAGCAAAAGTATCCTCTTGATGATTGCTATACCACGTCTCTATGCTCGCGGCTATCAAACTGTGCAGATAGGGCGATATACGCAGGCGGTTATAGCTCTGCTGGAGGCTTGCTTCGATATGATCGATACTGCTGTGATTTGGCTCGTCGCTGAGATAAGTCTGTAGCTCGCTGACTGGCTTGTCTTTGATGCGCGCCCAGCCTGTTGTTAGCATACGCGTGACTTCTTCGTTTGATAAGTGCGCCTTAGCATTGCTCTCAGCGCGGCGAGTCAAATCTTTGATATTGCGATGCAAGTAAGTTTGCAGTTTTCCATCGAGATTGCTATTGGTGGCTTTTTCAAACGAGCTGCGGCCCATTTTCATAAGCTTACCCACGCCGCCCGCCTTATCAAGCGTCGTCTCCATAAAATCATTGATAGCATGATACAGTGTTTGCGTCAGCAGCTCAGCGAATGCTTCATTACCGATAAAGCTGTGAATCAAAGCATTACGCTGCTCATCGTGACTGCCGATATAAGTGGCAAGAGTCTCGATTTGGGTATCATCGACCAGCTCACGTAGCGGCATATTGTCATTGACGGGATGATACATCACCGTATGCATAATATCGCGAATGTCTTGACGCATCACATCACTAAGCGGATGGGTGAGAAGCCAGTGGTTGATTAAGCGCTGGATATCCTCACTATTGATATAGCGGCTCATGGGCTGCGCGGCGAGCCAGTGCCAGGCCTCAAGTGCTAGTGGCTCAGCCTGCCCGCGTAACCACTCTTGCATAAAGGTGACTTGTGCCTGTATCAAGCCGTCTATACTTGCAAGGTTTGCTAAGTCGTTTGTGGTAGACGAGGGTGTTTCGATAAAGGTGCTTTGCATATGTTTTAAGGCCTAGTAGTCAACAATTTGTTATAATGTTAGATTATGCCATGAACGGACGCACGGTTTGTGCTGATTATTGTTGTAATAGATGTATGCGCTTTAATCAATACGCGCTTATAACGGATAAATAATAAGAGATCTTGATGACCGCTTTGCCTGTGCATCCTTTAGCTGATTCTGATACCAATATGACTACATTAACGCTTGAGGATCTAACCGTCCAGCGCGGCGAGTTGCCGTTGTGCGTTGGGGTAAATCTTGAGCTGGCGGCGGGTAGTATTTGCCATCTGATAGGGGCTAATGGTACGGGAAAGACGACGCTACTAATGCAACTAGCGGGGCTGTTACCCGTGTTAACAGGTGCGGTGCATTACCAAGGTCAAGCAGGGCTGCCTGTGCAGCCGCTCTATGTCTCGCACCAATTAGGCATTCATCCAAGCCTCACTGTGGCACAGAATCTGACGTTTTTGCTTAATTTGTATGGCGTATCACCAACGCTCGCTGAGATTGATGAGGCATTAGAATGGGTCGGGTTGCAAGGGTTTGAGGCATTGAGCTCAAGTCATCTATCTGCAGGGCAGACGCGGCGCATTACCTTAGCTCGGCTGTATTTGTTAACGCCACAGATGACGCCGCTGTGGCTACTTGATGAACCCTTTACCGCATTAGATGTGGATATGGTGGCGCGAATGGAGCACAGATTATGCAAGTTTGCAGCGGCAGGAGGGTCGATACTCATGACCAGCCATCAATCGGTTGGCGTCGCCGATCACGTGCTCGACTTGTCAGAGTCCATGGTTTAAGTAAAGGGATGTATGATGTTAGAGAGTCAAGTACAACCTTTAGTGACTAATGCAGATACGCGGCGCATAAATAGCCAAGCAAATGGTATTGCTATGCGTCAAATCAGCTTTGGGCAGTTGTGGCGACGCGAATGGCAAGTCAAGCAACAAGGCGCAGTGCAGTGGCTTTATCCTTTGGTTTTATTCTTAGTCATCATTACTTTATTTCCTCTATCGGTCGGTACTGAGCCGCAGCTCTTGCAGCGCTTAGGCGTGCCTGCGGTGTGGATTGCCGCCTTGTTGTCTTTGGTTATGGGCGTTGATGGTTTATTTAAGCCCGCACTTGATAATGGTACGCTTGCGCAATTGGTCGTGGCAAAAGCCTCTTTGCCTTTATGGGTACTTATTCGCTTATCGATTCACTGGCTGTTTAGTAGTGGTATCGTCGCAGTATTAAGCCTGCTTTCTGTACCTTTATTTGGACTGAGCTGGTTTGATGCGGGTATTTTGCTGGCGTCCATTATTGCAGGTAGTCCGATGCTGCTGATGTTATCTGCTATCGCCAGTAGCTTGACGCTATCGCTCAAAAATGGCGCGGTACTCGTGCCGCTGATTGCGCTACCGATGCAGCTGCCCGTATTAATCTTTGCGACTGGCGCAGTCGATCTATTTGCAACTGGTCTTAATGGCTTGCCTGTATTAGCGCTGCTATTGGCAGGTAGTATCGTCTCGGTATTAGTGACGCCTTGGGTCATTGCTTTGACGCTTAAGATGTCTTGGTTAAACTGATGATTTGCCCTATCGGTAAACTAACCATATGGCGGCGACTGACAACTTTGCTATAATAGCGCTAAAAGAAGCGATACATTTTTATGTGAGTAGCCTTCTGATATCTCTTGTCAACACACCTCTTTTTATCACTACAAGACGTAATAGGTGTTCTACATGCCCAATTTAAATAACGTCTCATCTCCTAGCTTGTGGCAGCGCATCTGGCAAGGCTTTTTGACCACAGTAGGGACTAAGCAGTTCTTTCGCACCTTTGCGCCTTGGGTGAAGTGGTTGGGTGTTTTGGCCACTTTATTTTTGCTTATTGGCAGTGTTTGGGGCTTGGCTTTTGCGCCGCCTGATTACTTGCAAGGCAACAGCTATCGCATCATTTTTATTCATGTACCGGCAGCGAGTATCGCCATCTCCATCTACTTTGCCTTAGCGGTACTTGGGGTGATTTATTTGGTATGGAAAATAAAAACCGCTAATCTGGTTGCGCAAGCACTAGCGCCGATAGGGTTTTTATTATGTGTACTGAGTCTGCTGACAGGATCTATCTGGGCTAAGCCCACGTGGGGCACCTACTGGGTGTGGGATGCGCGTCTGACCTCTATGTTGATTTTGGCGTTTTTGTACGCAGGCGTGATGGCACTTTTTGCAGCATTTGAGCACACGGCCAATCGCGGTAAAGCTGCTGCGATCCTGTCCGTCGTCGGCGCAGTCAATCTACCGATCATCAAGTACTCGGTTGAGTGGTGGAATACCCTGCACCAAGGCGCGACCTTTACGTTGACCGAAGCACCAAAGATGTCCGCAGATATGTGGATGCCGCTACTACTTATGGTAGTCGGTAGCTATTTGCTCGTTGCTACGCTTGCTATATATCGTACTAATACGCTGATTTTGCAACGCGATCAAGGTAAAGCTTGGGTCAAAGAATACATACGTGGTCAACACAAATAGCCTGCGAGGGTAATGCATGCAGCCTTATTTTTATAGTTTTTCTGAGTTTATCGCTATGGGCGATCACGGCGTTTTTGTCTGGTCGTGCTGGGCGATTACGGTTGGCGCTATGCTGATATTTATCTGGTACAGTCGCCGCCAAAGACAAGCGCTTATCAAGCAGCTGGGTATTCAACAAGTCCGTCAGGCGCAGCGTAGTACTATGAGTAAAAGTACTACGAGTAAAAGTACTATAAGTAAAAGCACCACGAGCAAAACTAATGCGACATCAGGTAATAAGTCAAACGTCTTATAAGTTTTATGAATCACAGTAGCGCTCATTGATTATGAGATAAGACGCTCCCATATACTCACTAAGCAATAGCCATTAGACACGGTGCTATTTTACTGGTTAAAGAGTTAACTCGATGTTTAAAGATTCGTCAATGAGGTAGTGCTATGAATGCAACTCGACGCAAAAAACTAATGTGGGTCATGTTTACGCTAGCAGGTGCTGCCGTTGCGGTAGTGCTAGTGCTATACGCAATAGGCCAGCAGACAGATTACTACTTTGATGCGACAGCCATATCGCAAGGCGAGGCGCCGCAAGATAAACGCATTCGGGCAGGCGGTATGGTAGTCGCCGGTAGTGTACAGCGCGCGCCTGATGATCCTTTGAGTGTGCAGTTCGCCATTACCGATTTTGCGGCGACTGTCCCTGTCACTTATCAAGGTATCTTGCCCGACTTATTCGCTGAAAATTCAGGCGTGGTCGCTACGGGAAAAATGCAAGGTGAGACCTTTGTCGCAGGTGAAGTCTTGGCGAAGCATGATGAGAACTACATGCCGCCAGAGGTTGCTAAATCGATGAAAGAGAACAACCGCAATGGGGTAACGCCAACCTCTGAGCAATATAATCCTGCTCAGCCCATTCATGAAACGCAAACGCTGCAACAGTAAAGCTTATCTGTTCAAGGCGATAGCTAGCCTCAAACAAAAAGCCACTGATAGTGATATCAGTGGCTTTTTTGCGATCAACGTTTTACTTCAAAAGGGACTTAATTTCTAACATTAGTCATCCCATTTGGGCGAATAATCAGGATGCTTAATCTTGCGACCGTCACTAGTAGCTAGATTGCTAATCTGTTCTATGTCATCAGTACTGAGGTTGACGTTGATGGCGTCCAAGTTGCCTTGTAGATGATCTGGATTCGATGTCTTTGGAATAGCAATACGGTCTTTATCTGATAGTATCCAAGCCAATGATATCTGTGCTGGCGTCACGCCATGCTTGTCAGCAATGTCTTTTATAATGTCATTATCGAACACATCACCGCGTGCCAATGGCGAGTAAGCTTCTAGCAAGATATGATGATTGTTCAAAAAAGTCTGCAAAGTCTCTTGCTTAATGAAAGGATGAAACTCAACTTGGTTGACCACAATCGGTACGTCAGCGTACTTTTTAGCTTCAATAATATTGGCAATATTGAAGTTAGAGACGCCGATATTACGCGTTAAGCCTTGCTTTTGTAGCTCGCACAAGGCTGGAATGGTCTCAGTTAATGGCACACGATCATCAGGCCAGTGTAGTAATAATAGGTCCACATAATCGGTATCTAGATTTTTTAAAGAGCGTTTAGCCGCTGCCACCAGTTTCTCTGGTTCAAACTTCATATCATCAGGAAAGATCTTGGTGGTTAAAAAGAATTTATCACGCGCCACCCCTGATTGCTTGATACCTTGACCCACCTCGACCTCATTACCATAAGCTTGAGCAGTATCGATATGCTCATAGCCCATCTGTAGCGCTTGGCTAACGACATCGATACAGTCTTGTCCGGTTGACTGCCATGTACCTAGTCCAAGTACGGGGATATTAGCCTGTCCTGCTGTGCGAATGTTATAAGTTTTAGTACTCATATTATTATCCTTATAATTGTTAGCTTAATCATGAAAACTAAAAAACGACAACTTAACTAAAACATTAGCAAATTATCGCTTAGTCCATTCACTATAAGCGTAGTCCCAATCAGATGAAAGCGGGAGTGACGGTTTCCTACAAAGGACAAACAGGCTGTAACGTCACTTTGTAGTACATAAATTTAATCCATTACAAAACCTTACTTATATAAGGGTTTTAATAAATCCCTTATGGTATAGTTGAATTAGATAGTAAATAGATTGATTATTTATATTTATACGGACGTTTGAATTTTCTACGGATGGATATGTCATTAGAAGGGCATGCAATGACCTTTTGAAACCTTTAGTCAACTAGGAGAAGATGTGTCTAGTCTTTCAAAAGCTAATCAATCAAAAGACGAGCTATCAAAAAATAATAATGTCGGACAGAACCCTATTTCTTGGTTCATCTTTGGCCTTATGGCCAGTGTTACTTTTATCGGTATTCTCTCAGAGCTGATGCCTTCTGGTATTTTGCCGCAAATGACGGTAGGTCTTGGTATCGAACAGACCCAAGTCGGATTTTTGGTTGGTATCTATGCGCTCGCATCAGCGATTTTTGCTATTCCGCTCATCAGTATGACGCTGTGGGTGAATAGGAAGATTCTACTGCTAATGCTACTGGCAGGTTTTGCGGTCTCCAATATCGTCGTCGGGCTCACTTCATCTTATTCGCTTATTGTTGCCATGCGTATTCTGGGTGGTATTTGTGCCGGTATTATGTGGCCGATGATAGCTGCCTACGGTACCGCGCTTGTGCCAGAGAATATGCATGGTAAGGCAATCACTATCATCATGGCAGGTAATACCTTTGGTGTGAGTTTAGGTCTGCCGATTATGACCTTTATCGGGACGCAAGTGGGCTGGCGCACCTCCTTTATCGTACTCGGTGTACTAGGCGGGGTCATTGCGCTACTAGCGATGAAATTTTTACCATCTGTAAAAGGTGAAAAGCTGACGCAAAGCAATTCGCCAATAGCCGTGCTAAAAATACCTGGCGTTTGGATAGTATTGGCCCTCACTTTTTTGGCAGTCGTTGCTCATTACAGTACCTACACTTACATTACCTTATTGGTAGAAACTATCGCCTTTACTGGCGGCATCAGCTTAGCCCTGCTTATCTTCGGTATCGGTTCTGTCATCTCAGTCATACTATCCGCCAAGATTATCGATACGCATCTGCGCGGTTTGATCGTCAGTATGCTGGCTTGTGGTGTAATAGCTATGTTGCTATTCGTTTTCTTTAGAGGAATGAATGGTTTCTCGCATTTTGCCTTTTTATTATGGGGACTAGCATTCGGACCTTTGGTAACGATGTTCCAAACAGCAGTCAGTCACCAAGTCACCGAAGCAAAAGCCGTCGCGACTTCCGTACAATCAAGTGTGTTTAACTTCTCAATTATGATTGCCACTTGGCTTGCTGGCTTGATTTTGGTGCATATGCCAGAGACAGGCGTCTTAGGTATTGTATATCTATCCATTCTTTGTTTCGTTCCTGCCATCATCATTACCTTCATATCTAAGAAAACATTGGATGCGCCTACTGTCGGGTAGCGTTCAATGAAGTAGCGTTCAATGAAGTAGCTTTTAATAAAATAATGTTCGATCAGCAATTCAATCAATAATTATTTAATAATAATAGGAGTTTGTCATGATTAAGTTTACCAATGCCAATATCTATCGCAATAGCGATGCTACTGAGATTTTGGTTAAAGACGGTGTTATTCAGCAGATTGGTAAGGGCTTGCCTGCTGCCGAAGAAGAGATTGATCTCAAAGGTCGTTTGATCGTACCGCCTTATGTAGACTCGCATCTGCATCTTGATTATGTCTACACGGGCGGCGGCGATGATGCCAAGAACGCCACAGGTACCTTGTTCGAAGGTATTGCTCGCTGGCACGATGTCAAAAAGACGCAAACTTTTGAAGATGCTAAAGCGCGGATGCTTAAAGGTATTCAAGAAGAGGTGTCCAAAGGGGTGCAATACATTCGTATCCATATTGACGTCTGTGACCCTGATTTGACTGGACTTAAAGCCATGCTGGAGCTGCGCGAAGAGCTAAAAGACAACGTCACTATTCAGATTGTCGCTTTCCCACAAGAGGGCATGTACGCCTATAAAGGGGCTGTTGAGTTGATGGAAGAGGCGTTAAAGATGGGCGCGGACTGCGTCGGCGGCATTCCACATTTTGAATGGGCATACGAGTTCGGGCAAGATTCTGTGCGTAAGACGGTTGAACTTGCGCTTAAGTATGACAAGCTTATCGACGTGCATTGTGATGAAACTGACGATCCAATGAGTCGCCACGTGCAATTATTAAATGCTTTGGTAATGATTGAAGATATCGGTACGCGTACGGCGGCTAGCCATACCTGTTCATTTGGTTCAGCAGACGATGCTTATGCGTTTCGCATGATGGGACTGTTTGAGCAATCGCAGATGAACTTCATTGCGCTGCCTACTGAAAACGCTTATTTGCAAGGTCGCCAAGATACTTATCCCAAGCGTCGTGGCCTCACGCGAGTGAAGGAATTTTGGGAGAATGGGATCAACATCTCTTTTGGTCAAGATTCTATCAATGATCCTTGGTATCCAGCGGGCAACGGTAACATGATGAATATCTTAGATAATGGTATTCATTTGGCACAAACCATGTCATTACCGCAGCTTGACGTCTGTCTTGACTTCATTACCTTTAATGGTGCTAAAACCCTAAATATCGAAGATCAGTACGGTATAGAAGTTGGCAGAGCAGCAAACTTCCTAGTATTGGATGCGACAAGTCCATTTGAAGCGGTGCGCCAGCGCGCGGATGTACTGGCCTCTATTCGCAATGGTAAGTACCTGTTTAAAAAGCCTGAGCCTAGTTATGATATTGAGCTGGACTTGTTTAGAGATACGATGTAGTTATTCTCTAATAATGATAGTCTAGTAGGGTGTGGTTAGTGGTATTAAGTTCTGACAAAGAACTTTGCTATAACGTAACCCACCAATTATATAAGCATAGATAAGCGGTGGGTTACGCTGCGCTAACCACACCTTACACGGACTGAATTTGAGCAATAAAAAATGCCCATGACTTTAAGTCATGGGCATTTTTATTTTAAAATTTTTAAACACTTACATTCTAGAGCAAGCTACTGAACCGCCACTTCACCTGTAGCAGTCGCTGTACCAGCAGAGGCAGTCACGGTTGCTGTTTCAGGGCTCCAGATTTTGGGGTATTTGTATCCTGGGAATGTCTTGTTAGCATACATTTTAAACTCATCTGAGTTATAGGCATTGGTCACATCTTTAACCCATTTTTTATCAGCATCAGCCGTTTTAATCGCTGACCAATTGACATAGTTAAAGCTTGGCTCTTGGAACAAAGCACTCGTCAATTCAATACCCGCGTCAGTGGCGTAGTTGCCATTGATAACGGCAAAGTCGACTTCATCACGGGCACGTGGTAATTGCGCGGCCTCTAACTCAACGATTTTGATATCGTACTTGCTGTTGTCAGCGATGTCTGTTTTTGACGCCGTTAATGGGTCGATATTATCTTTTAACGTCAGCCAGCCTAGATCATTCATCATAACCAATGCGCGCGCAAAGTTACTTGGATCGTTAGGTGCTGAAACGCTCATACCTTTGTAGGCATCATCAAGGCTGGTCTTTTTGCCCGTATAGATACCAAGTGGCGCGGTAGGCACTTGGAATACTTCAACAAGGTCAAGATTGTTTTCAGCCTTAAACATATCGAGATAAGGTTTGTGCTGAAAGATATTGATATCCAAATCACCATCTGCCAGTGCCAAATTTGGACGAACATAATCAGTAAAAGTAATCAGCTCAACCTCATAGCCTTGCGCTTCTAGCGAGCTTTTAACTTGATTACGTACCATATCGGCAAAGTCACCTTCGGTTGTACCGATAATGATTTTGCTTTTTTGAGTATCACTGTCATTGCTGGCTTTAGCAGAGGTAGCAGGCGCTTCTTTAGTCGCTTCTGGCGCTGATGAATTGTTGCAGCCAACTAGTACCAAACCTGATACGCCAACGATGCCAAAACCAAGTGCCAATTGACGGCTAATATCGTTAAATTTCATAATTTATCCTTAGTAGTCATGAATTAAATACAGCATTTATACTATTGTTTTATCGCTTGTCTAAACGCGTCGCAAGCCAGTTACCAAAGGCTTGGATGGATATCACCATAATCGATAACATAATGACGATAAATACCATGACCTCAGTCTGATAGCGATAATAGCCATAACGAATGGCTAAATCACCCAGACCGCCGCCGCCAATCATACCTGCTGCTGCCGAATAAGACAGCAGACTGATACAGAGAATCGTCACTGACAAAACCAGCCCTGAGCGCGATTCATTAAGTAGTACCTTGATGATCGTAAAAGGGCGCGCGCCCATAGATTCGGTCGCTTCGATAATTCCGCGCGGTACTTCACGCAAGTTTTGCTCGACTAAGCGGGCAAAGTAGAACGAGCCTGCAATCGCCAGCACTAATGAGGCCGCTATAGGGCCAATGCCCGTACCGACAATAGCTTTGGTAAACGGGCTCATCGCAATCATCAAAATGACAAACGGAAAAGCGCGCATAAAGTTGGTAATACCGCCAAGCACACCGTATAGCGCCTTGTTTTGCAAAAACTGTCTATCGCTAGACAAAAACAAGAAAATGCCAAACAGACCACCGATAATGATAGCGGCAGTCGTTGAGATACCTAGCATGACAAAGGTATCAACGGAAGCTTGCCAAATCTCAGAACGCAGCGCCCAAAGCTTGTCAATTGAGGTCGATAATTCAGCGCCAGTCATCATGTCAATCTCTATTTATCTATCTATTTGAGCTTAAATTTAGTCTTCTTGAACCAGACCCTGACCAATTAGAGTGGCCGCTTGAATGCTACCGTCACGGACATCGGCCACTTCGAGCAGTTGTCCTTGATGAAGCAAGGCGGCGCGGTGGCAAAGTCTGCGAATCACGCTCATCTCATGGGTGACAATAACGATAGTCACGCCTAACTGTTCATTGATATCGCGCAAGCAGGTGAGCAAACTACGGGTGGTCGCAGGATCAAGCGCCGAGGTGGGCTCATCGGCGAGCAATACTTTAGGGCTTGGCGCGATAGCACGAGCGATACCGACGCGCTGCTTTTGACCGCCTGATAACTGCGCAGGGTAGTGACTGGCGCGATCAGTCAAATCAACAATGGCAAGGCACTCCATCACCCGTTTATGAATATCGCGGCTAGGGTAGCCTGACACCGTTAAATTGAACGCGACATTATCAAAGACAGTACGATTAGACATCAAGTTAAATTGCTGAAAAATCATGCCAATATTGTGCCGCGCTACGCGCAAATCGCTGGCAGACAGTGTCGTTAAGTCCGTACCATCGATAATAACCTGACCTGAATCTGGACGCTCAAGCATATTAATTAAGCGTAGCAAGGTTGATTTACCTGCGCCTGAGTACCCCATAAGGCCGAATATCTCGCCTTGCTGAATAGATAGTGAGGTCGGCTCAACCGCAGTAAACCAATGCGCCCTACCGTCTGCGCCTTTGATCGAGCGGTCGCTCATAAAGCTTTTGGTCACATCTTTTAGGGCAATCATGTCGCTCATGGCAGGCTCGATATCTGCTAGATTTTATTTTGCAAAGAAAACAATAGGTATTTATAAGGGGCGACAATATAGCATATTAGCAGGGAGCTTGGGTATAGCGAGTGTTGTCGCTAGTACAGACACTATCGTTGTATAAAAAACGCAAGGTCAAGTCTTAAAGGCGTGTGTCAATTGATGTCATGCTGATATGACAAAGCGAGCTAGGCTTATGCCAAATAGAGAAAGAGCGTTATATCAATCAAAAACGCGTTAGAGATGACTGTCATGATCATGAAAGTCGTAGTCTGGATTATGCTGCACAGGTAGTACGACCAAAAATCGCGTATGACCATTTATAGTATCGGTTTTGATATAGCCTTGATGGGCGGTGACAATTTGCGCCACAAGCGATAACCCCAGACCTGAGCCTTTTTGCTTTTGTTGCAGGCGCACAAAGGGACTAAAGATCTCTTTGCGCTTATCTTTAGGAATGCCTGACCCTTCATCGATAATAGCTAACACGGCATACTTAGCTACGGGTTCGGCAAGATCTGCTTTTGGTTTATTGAGGTGCTTTTTGAATAAGCCTTCTTTACGAGGTAGAGCTGCGTTCTCACCGTTTTCGATTTCTTTGTTTTCGCTCTTTTTAGGCATTAAAGATGCAAGTGCTGAGGCCGGTGGTCTGTCAGAGGCGCTAAGTTGTGCATCAGTGATACTTTCAAGATCGTCATTGATAGAAGGTTCAGGAGCGATGTTTTTCTTATCATCAAGAATGAGCGATTCACCGTTTTTGTAGATGATAGGCACAGGTAGATCTACGCTTTTTGTATCAAGCGTTTGTTCATCTGCATGAGTGGTATCCGCTACACTGCCTTCGATTGTCTCATCGCTTTTTAGTTCATCATAATAAGCCAGATCCGAGAGGTTATGATCAGCAAAGCTGCTATTCATAATGCCTTGCAATAGATAGTCAGGCACAGTGTCCGCTTGCTCAAGCGTCTGTACGCCATAGAGTAGGACCGTGATAGGCGGCGTGCCATGCAGCATCGCGTTGGTCAAAAGGTTACGGATAAGGTGAGTGAGCATTGAGGCTTGCCCATCAATAGTAATGTGCTTGCCGATGAGCGTAGCTTCAGGA
Source organism: Psychrobacter sp. T6-4 (assembly GCF_052258425.1). Lineage (NCBI taxonomy): Bacteria > Pseudomonadati > Pseudomonadota > Gammaproteobacteria > Moraxellales > Moraxellaceae > Psychrobacter > Psychrobacter sp. T6-4. Next base: position 19,841 of record NZ_JBQQEZ010000011.1, on the reverse strand, counting down.
TAGTGTTGGCGCTCTTGATTGACCACGTCGTATAAATCAAGGCGCTCTATTTGCTGGACGGCGTGACCTGCATCTAAGCGACTGACCAAAAGGATACTCTCGACCAAGTCATTAAGACCAGACAAATCGCGGTTCACTGCTTGTGCGCGCTTATCAAACTTGGCTTTGGTATCAGGCGGCATACCGCTTGCAAGCATATCCATCATCTCAATTTGCAAGCGAATACGGGTGATAGGTGTACGCAGCTCATGAGAAGCGTGAGCGAGTAGTAGATTGTTAGCATCAATAAGGTGCTCAATCTTTTGCGCGGCTTGGTTAAATCCACGAGCAAGGGAGGTAATCTCATCATTGCCGCGCGCATTAACGCGAACACTAAAGTCGCCATCACCAAGCTGAGCCATCTGCTGACTCATCTGATTGAGGCGCCAAGTCATATTGCGAGCAATCCACCACAGTACCCCTGCCATAATGATGAGCAGCAGTAGCGTACCTGTAAATAAGTTTAATGCGGCAGAGAGCACAGGCTTTTTGGGTGGCAGGCGCGACTCATACAGTAGCGTATAGCCCGTACTGCTATAAACTTGTGCTTGTTGGGTGGGCGGGGAGTCGGCAAAGGAGGGAAAAGCGCGCATCAATAAAGACGGCGGCGCAGGCAGCTCTAGTGGCAGATCACTATTATCCGTCTGCATAAGCAGGCGACCGTCATTATCGTATAGTCCCATTTTTGCTTGCAAGGACTCATCAAAGATATCGAAGCTTTTTTTGACGACAGCAAGCATAAATCTCGCCTGCAATCGATTGTCATTGCTAATCGAGACATTGAGCTCATTTAAAAACGGGTCTATTTGTCCAAGTATTTGCGTAGCCAGTACTTTGGAGCGGATACTGGCGTCTTTGTCATGAACCAGCTGCGTGAGCAGTACCATAGCGACGGCAAAAAGCGTCAATGCCAGCATGACGCTGGCAAATAGTTTGGCAAATACGGAACGAAAGCCCAGCTGCTGCATCAACGAGTCTCTACTATCAAGCTATCATACCTGATCGGTGGCAAACTGATAACCCACGCCGCGTACCGTGATAATGCGTTTGGGCTGACGAGGATTGTCTTCAATCAATGCGCGCAGGCGTGAGATATGCACATCTATAGCACGATCGATATTGTCTGAGCTGTCGTCGTTGGGCATCGCTTGCCACAATTGCTCACGGTTGAGCACTTTGCCCGAATGCGTAGCAAAATAATGTAATAGCTGGAATTGATGAGTGGTTAAACGTACAGGCTTGTCATCGATAGTAACTTCATGACTATCTGGAAACACGCTGAGACGACCAAAGGTCAAGCTGTCTGACTGACTGTCTGCTTGATTGGGCTGCTCATGACGGCGGATGACCGAGCGAATACGTGCCAGTAGCTCACGCGGCTCAAAGGGTTTAGAGATATAATCATCAGCACCCATCTCAAGTCCAAGCACTCGATCTGTGGTATCGCCCTTTGCCGTAAGCATAATAATAGGGACTTTATTAGTCATGTTATTCTTATTACCACGAATCTTTTGGCAGACTTGCATACCGTCCATATCAGGCAGCATTAAGTCTAGCACTACCAAATCTATATCGCGCTCTTTGGTATCTAAAATATCGAGACCTTCTTGACCAAGACCTGCATGATGCACATCGTAATAGTTCATAGTGAGATAATCACTAATCAGTTCGGCCAAATCCGGATCGTCTTCAATCAATAAAATCTGCTTACTCATAGTCCATCCTCAAATTGTCGTTGTTATTTATTATGGCTTCTCAAAACTATTTTGCCTAATTCATCCCTTACTAAACAAGACATGCTTTGTTAATGTTTCTATACAATGTAACAGCAAATAAAGTTATGGAACAGACCTATCTATAACAAAGATATTAAGAAACGATGACCAGCTTACCAGCAGACTCGACGGGCAGATCAGCCAAACATATCAAACTATCATTACTCACACCTGCGATAAGGTACTGCTCGGTACTTGGATCATATTCAATGACCTCAACGGGCTGACGAGTCAGGCGCTGGTCTTGCTTGATGATCCAAATATTGGCATTCAATGGCGCAGCGGTTTGATAGGGCGGCTTTTGTAAGGCGCTCAAGTCCACATCATGAAGCGCACTTTTGGGCACGATAGTACCGACTTCTATTTGACCGTAATTGACACGACCCGTAGCACTCATCCCCGGTAATAACTGCGCGCGGCTGACCTCGTTGTCGATAACGCTGACATAGACTAAAAGTTGCTTGGTCGTATTATCAACAGTCAATTTGCTCACTTGACCTGTAAAAGTATCCGTTAATGCTTCAGCACTAAAATTGACCGTCTGCCCGACAGAGAGCTGAGGCTTGGCCTGAATCGGCAAGGTTGCAACAAAATGCAGATTGCTCTTTTCACCAAGTTCTAAGAGTAGCTTGCCTGTCTTTACCGTTTGCCCAGCTTCAATGAAGAGTGCGCTCACATAACCTGAGGTTTTGGCGATTACCGTAACTGGCGTAGATGCAGATTTATTTTTGTTAGAGGTTAAAGTAGCTGTCTTGGGTATGTTATTAGTATCTACGGCTTTAGCTTGGCTTTTAGTGTCCTGCAAGTTAGAGGCGATATCGCCTGATTCTTTATTATTTTTATTGGATATATTGCTTGTCGCTTGCTCGATAGATGCTTTATCTTCTGATTTATTATCTTCTGGTTCATTGCCTTTTGATACGTTATCCTTTAATGCCTTTGTAGCACTACTATCAGAGAGTGTTTGATCGCTAAGAGTATTCGCCTTTTTTGCTTCGCTATTAGTGTTGGTTGCCTGTCGATACACGACAAATAAGGGCGATCCTTTTTCTACCCAGTCGCCCTCTGCAACCAGTATCTTATCTATGATCAAGTCCTTTGCCGCAATCAGCTTTTGCTCCTCGGCAGGCTCAAGTGTGCCTTGTAGACCTAGGCTTGGCTGATAGCGAGACGACTTAATATTTAAAATATGCTCTGGACTCATCAAAACACTGTCAGCTTCAATGATAACGGGCGCTGCCTGCTCATTTGAGTTTAAAGCTGTGTCATCAGTTGCAGGCGGCGGCTGACAAGCAACAAGTAAACAGGCACTTAATACATAAGTGGCACTTATCTTGCATCTTTTTTTGAATAAACGTGAAGAAAAAGTCATACCAGCTACCTTGATAAACAGAAATTTATTATATAGTGAAAAAGGTAGGTTGTAGGCTAATAATTTGCGTATATATATGTTGGCAAGCGATAGATAAATTTTTTAACGTTGGACAATAGATTTTAAATAGCTGGAAAAGCCTAAATAACTATGCTAAAACAAGCGTTGATACATTTTCATTACAAACAAAAAGTATTTGGCAATATTTGAATATATACAAATGGTGATGACTTGCTTTATCTCATTATCACAATCAAGTAGCATAGACGACAAAAGAAGATAATGAGTACAAAATCAAATCATGCTTTAACCACTTAACTTGTGGTTTAACGATAATCAAATAACAAAGCGCTCGTTAAATAATGGCAACATGAATACAGTCGTTTATAGGATAAGAGTATATGGAAAATAATTTTGACGGGCTAAAAATAATGGTCATTGATGATTCAAAGACTATTCGCCGCACGGCAGAGACGCTACTGCAAAAGGCAGGATGTGAGGTTGTAACAGCTATCGACGGGTTCGATGCTTTAGCCAAGATCGTAGATAACAATCCAGATATTATTTTTGTAGATATTATGATGCCGCGCTTAGACGGTTATCAGACTTGTGCTTTGATTAAGAATAATCCTGATTACGCCAGCAAGCCTGTCATTATGCTGTCATCAAAGGACGGGTTGTTTGACAAAGCACGCGGACGTATTGTGGGTTCTGATGAGTACTTAACCAAACCCTTTAGTAAAGATGAGTTGTTTGAGGCTATTAACCAGTATCGCTGATAGCAGAGCAATCAAGCCAATATTTTAAAGTACACCACCGATAAACAAAGGATATACCCATGACTACTGTATTAGTCATCGACGATTCGCCCTCTGAGATGGCAAAATTTCGTGACATGCTGGCCAAGCACAACTTTCAGATACTAGAAGCTATCAATGGTGAGCAAGGCTGCCAAATGGCAACGGATCATCAGCCAGATGTCATCTTAATGGATGTGGTTATGCCTGAGATGAACGGTTTTCAGGCGACGCGAAAGATAACGCGCGGCGCGACAACCTCGCACATTCCTATTGTGATGATCAGTACCAAAAGTCAGGAAACTGATCGGGTATGGGGCAAGCGTCAGGGCGCCAAAGAGTATATCACTAAGCCTGTTGATGAGTCTGAGCTGCTTGATACTATTCGTAGAGTGATGGAGTAACTTGTGGCATCTAGAGGGTTCATTGAGCTTTTACGTCTAGCCGACTTAGCGCGTGCTCGCAAAAGCGGCCGCCGCGGCGGGCAGGAGTCTGATTGGCAAGGACTGGTTTTTGATATTGGCGGACAACGACTCATCGCCCCTATGGGCGAGGTGTCTGAGGTTTTGATGATGCCTGAGTATACAACCATGCCTCTGGTTAAGCCTTGGATGTTAGGGATTGCTAATATTCGTGGGCGCCTGCTGCCTTTGACTGATATGTCCAAATTTTTGCAGATACCAAGCATGCGCACGCAAATGAGCCAGCGCAAGGTACTTGTGATCGATCACGAGACCATGTTCTCAGGACTATTGGTCGATCAAGTGCTCGGTATTGAGCAGTTTAGTCAAGATCAGTACCGAGCAGAAGCCATTGATAGTCAGTCGCCTTTTGCGCCTTACAATCATGGCAAGTTTTATAAGGATGAGCAAGATTGGTTCATCTTTATGCCAAGCTTGCTAGCGCAAGATAAGCGCTATAGCGACGCTGCCATATAATAAGCTGTCATATAATAATAAATAAGATTATAGCGACTGATTGTGATACATCAGTACTCACGTAGACCTTTAGCTATCAAGCGCAATAATCTTGATGGGGACAAGGTCAGTCACGATAAGATTTTTGCGACTGTTTTAAAGGAATGAGCACGATGAGTAATATTACAAAAAGCCCAGCGATCGGGCCAAATAGATCTGTATCGGTACCTAAAGAGAGCGCCAACAAGTGGAAAGGGGTACTTGCGCTTTTGGCCTTGGTGAGCGTAGCCTGTTTATTTTGGCTTATAAGCTCGCTATCTTCGGTCAGTGAGTACGTGACTAACTTTAATCAATCAATAGTGATACCTGCGCTGATATTTGTGGTAGCGCTATTAGGTATTTTGTATGCTTTGTCGCAGATATTTGGACAGCGAGGCAGCTCTGAGCGTTTATTGATCGAAAAAGAGACACTGCGTAATCGTCAAGAAGCCGACGCGGAATCTGAGCGTGCCCGTCAAATCCAAGAAGAGAATGATCGTAACCAGATGGCCATTTTGCGCCTGCTTGATGAGTTAGGTGATTTGGCAGATGGTGACTTGACTGTGAATGCGACAGTATCAGAGGATTTTACTGGAGCGATTGCAGACTCTGTAAACTTTGCAATTGACCAACTTCGTCAGCTCGTCACAGCTATTAACAGCACCGCAGATCGGGTATCGCGCTCATCAGAGCAAACGCAGGTCAACGCCTTTGAGCTTGCCCGCGCCTCAGAAGATCAAGCACAAGAGATCGCAGGCGTATCAGCGTCGATTAGTGAGATGACGCTCTCTATTGATCAGGTATCTAATAACGCTGCTGAGTCAGCTGCCGTCGCCAAACGTTCTGTTGCTATTGCCTATAATGGTGCTGAGGTCGTACAGCGCTCTATCGATGGTATGAATGTCATTCGAGATCAGATTCAAGAGACCTCAAAGCGTATCAAACGCTTAGGCGAGTCCTCACAAGAGATTGGTGATATTGTCGGACTGATTAACGACATCGCTGATCAGACCAATGTGTTGGCATTGAACGCCGCTATTCAGGCTTCTATGGCTGGGGAAGCGGGGCGAGGCTTTGCGGTCGTCGCCGATGAGGTTCAGCGTCTCGCTGAGCGCTCAGCCAACGCCACCAAACAGATCGAAACTCTGGTTAAGACAATTCAGACAGATACTAGCGAAGCGGTTGTATCTATGGAATCAACGACATCAGAGGTGGTGCGCGGTGCGCGCCTAGCACAAGATGCTGGTGAGGCGCTTGAGGAAGTACAAAACGTATCTAGCACCTTGTCTGATCTTATTGAAAACATCTCAAATGCAGCGCAGCAGCAAGCAAGATCTGCGGGAAGTATCTCGCAAACTATGACGGTTATTCAAGACATCACCTCGCAAACCTCATCTGGTACGATGGCGACAGCGCGTTCAATCGGTGAGCTAAGCGAGATGGCATCAGCACTACAAGAGTCAGTTACTGGCTTTAAAATCTCAAATGACGATGAGCAAATAGACGACGCTCACTACAGTTTTTAATTAAAGCACAGAGCCTTTGATTAGAGCATAAAGTGTTTGATGAGAGCATAGAGTGTTTGATGAGAGCGTGCAGTTTTTGATAAAAGCGTAAGGGGGAGACCCTGCGTTATTTAGCATGTTGCGATTGACTTTATTTACAGTCAGTCTTTGGGCGTTTGGTAGTCCGCCAAAAAGACCAAAGCGCTCAATTTTGTGCCAGCAAACCAGTCGCTCCACCTATTGTAAAGTCACTAAATGACAATAATCAGTGCCCAAAAGAGTCAGGATTAACTTATGAAAAATAAGCCCAAGGATATGGTGACGCTTGAGTGGCTACTACCCTCTCTCAACCAGCAGCTCACACAAGTTGCTGAGGACTGGCAACTAGGTTCTGACAATACAAATCCTCAGCAGACCGTAGATCATTACCAAGAGATCATCGATGCGCTGACGATAGCAGACTTGCCTGTGTTGGTAGAGCTGGCTGACAAGCTTAGGTTGCTGATACAAGTAAGCGCTCATACATCACTGGCTGATAAAGACAGACGCACAGGAATGTTGTCGCATCAGTTATTGCAGCATGAGCTAATGGAGTATTTAGAAACAGGAAGCTATCACACCGAACTGCTGAGCGATACTGTAACCGAGCTGACGCGAATACTCGCTACTAATCAAACGACTCAAGACATCTCAGTTGCGAGCATGCAAGGCCTTGACTCTACTACCAATGATAGAGTTGCTATTAGTGACGCTGTGATCGATAACACTGCTACTGACAATATCGACGTTATGGACGCCACTAATGTTATGGACGCCACTAATGTTATGGACGTCACTGATATAGACAGCATTGACGCCTTATCCAAAGATCAATATCAGCAATTATTGTTCGCTTGGCGTCAGCAAGTACAGCAGCTACTTACTATCAATGAGAATCATCGGCCCATCCTAAAAATACTAAAAAAGGTTAGTCATTATTTAAAGCAAACTGCTACTAATGCTGAGCAAGAGCGTCTTTGGCACCTCACTACACTATGGCTCAGTGCTCTTGCACATAATCATATCCCTTTACCTGAACATTATGCCTCACTACTTGCATCATTAGAGCAAGTGATAGAGTCAATCCCAGCGCATAACAATGATGACACTTATCAAGACACTCAAGATACGCTTAAGACACTGACAAATACGATTTATACTGAGCTGTTGGCACTCAATGACATCGATGAGCAAACGCTTACGCTCAGTCACTCTTTGATGGATGAGTCATTTAACATCTTATCTCATACCCTAACTGAGCTTGAAACCGTTATATTTAATCTCGACAATCCTCAGACTGTGGCGTCTTCAATGCATCGTATCAGCATGCAGCTTGAGCATAGTGGACAGTCCGCTTACGCAGACCAAGCTCGCATTACCGCGCAGGATACCGAGCAAAGTATGTCATCAGAAGCAGGATTTGCATCGCAGCAGTGGCAGATTGAGCATCAGCTCCAGGAGCTATATAGTGATATCTATCGGACGCTAGACGATGATCAGGCAGCAGATGAGCAAATAGATAATGCTGCGCCAGAAACAACAGCACCTACCGATACAATAGAGTGGACAACGCTTGATCTAGACGATGATGACTTTGATGATACAGACAATACCTATGATGAGAGTAGCCCTGTTCATGCCCAAGCCTTAGATGACACTGATCATATTAGTTTGGATGATATTGATTTTGAAGACATTAATTTTGAAGGTATTGATTTTAAGAGCACTGATTTTGAAGGTATAGACAGTTTTGATAATCTGCCCAGCGATGATATAGATCTTGAGAAGCAGATGTCATTTGATGAGAACGAAGATGATCAAAAGCTTAATCTTAAAGCCAAAAGTTTTGATGTAGATAAAGACACGCACGATGCCTTTATTGAGAAATCAATGGAAGTCATCAGTGACCTGCAAGATTTTTTACCCGTTTGGGAACAAGATCCCCAAGACCCAACGGCTTTGACAGAGATTCATCGCGGCTTTTTTGTGTTAACGAGCTTAAGCCGTATGGTTGATGCTGTAAGCATTAGTGAGATGACAGCATCTATTGCGCACTTACTCAATGATCGCTTAGACAACGCTAAGCCTGTGCAAGAGGCAGTTGTGACTTTAGTGACTGAGGCGATAGCTCATTTGCCCGAAATGGTCAGTGATTTTAGTGACCCTCAAGATTCAAGCTTTGATGCCAGCGTTATAGTGGCTAATAGTCGTCACTTACTAGACAATACGACAGATGATTTGGACGCTAGTGCGACGAGCACTAACGCTATCGAAGTCGATAACGAGCTTTCAAATAGTGATGACATCAATGACCATTTTGATGTAGAAAACGTGCCTAGCAAACAACAGCCTGTTTTAGCAGTTGCAGATTTGCCTGCAGCGCTACTTCCCTTTATGCCAGACATTGGGCAATTACCCCTTGATGCCAACGATGCTGATCCAGACATCAAAGATATCTTTATAGAAGAGGCTGAAGAAGTCTTAGCTGAGATCTCGCCTTTGTTTGAAGAGTGGCAGCATAACTTGGACAATCTGACGCTTTTACAAGACATCCGCCGCGGCTTTCATACCCTAAAAGGCTCAGGGCGTATGGTTGGTGCCAACTATACCGCTGAGCTTGCTTGGTCTATAGAGAATATGCTTAATCGTATATTAGATGGCAATGTTGTGGCGTCAGCACCTATAAAGACGCTTATTAGCGACGTACTGACCGCGTATCCTGGCATGATGGATGTTTTTGCCGCAGGCACTCATAATTATCCAGCAGATGTGCCTTTGTGGATAGCGTGCGCCAATGCATACAGCCAGCAGCTTGGAGATGCGTTTGATTATAATTTGATAAGAGATAGCACTTCGATAAAAGACAGCTTTGATTTGGCTCAAGCTGAATCGATGACCTCTACCACTGGGTACAACGTAGACGTCGATAGTACGCTACAAACTATTTATTCTATTAATGAAGTAATGGCAGAAGCGCCAGTAGCAATGCCGCCGCAAAGCGAAGAAGAACAAGAGTTTTGTAAGATATTTATCGAAGAAGCAGAAGAGTTACTACAAGATATTAATGATTTTGTTATCTTGCACAAAGACGCCACTGAAGTTGACGTAAGTGACGATATTGTCCGCGCTTTTCATACCTTGCGAGCTGCCTCAGGATCTAGTGCTTTGACAGCTATTAGTGAAGTTGGTGCCACGATAGAAAAAAGCCTAGAGCAATTGCAGCAGCAAGACACGCCGATGAGTGCGCAGCATATTACAGCGCTAACCCAATCTGTGACTTTGATTGATGGGTATTTAAATAGTTATAAGCAGAGCATTAAGCCCCAAGCTTTGACGCCTGAGAATACCCAAAGCCAGCAAGATTTAGTCTCCTTGCAAGCAATGCTTGAAGAGGATACGGTCATAGCACCTGACAATCAGCTGAGCGTTGCCCAATTGTTAGAAGATGATATTGACTCTCTATTAGATGCCGAGTGGCAGCTCACTAAAGTGCTCAAAGCCGCAGATATAGAGCAGACTACAGCCTATATTACCAAGCAAAGAGCGCAAATTGAGCGCCTAAGTCAAAAGACTCAAGAGTCGCCAAAGTTCAGCGCGCTGCTTAGCGCTTTAGATAATGCCTACGCCTATCTGAGCGCTCATCCAGAGCAGGCCTTTGATACTGACAATCAAAGCATACTTCTAGACGGTCATGCCCAATTGGTCGATTTGTTTGATGCGTTAGCTGCTAGCATGTCTTTGAAGGTCGATGGTCAAGTTCTAGAGAACTTGAATAATCTGCTTGATGACAGTGCTGAGACGAGCAAGCTTATCAATAGACCCTTTGCAAATGAGCATGCTACAACCGACAGCTCTATGGACGATGATCATCGCCAGGCACAAAGCACTGATGTACAAAGCGACGATTCACGAAACGCTTATGCAGAAAGTATTGAGGCTCAAAGTGTTAAAACTCAAAGCGTTGAAGCTCAAAGTACTGATATGGCATCAGTCAAAAGCCGCCGTGATATAGAGACACAAAGCGAAGCTATCGATACCGACGCTGAACTATTAGAGATATTTTTGGAAGAAGCGCAACAGCTTGATGGCGCTATTGCGCAAGCCTTTGCTAAGTGGCGCATTGACATTGATGACTTTAGTGCCTTAAAAGAGTTGCAGCGCTACTTGCACACCATAAAAGGTGGCGCGCAGATGGCTGAGATCAAAAGTATTGCAGATCTGACGCACGAAATTGAGAGTATCTACGAAGGCTTTATAGAAGCAAAGATAGAGCCAACACTACAGTGGGTTGATATCATGCAAAGGGTGCAAGATGTCCTATCGCTACAGATCACCCATACTGTCAATTATCATGAGTCCTTTTTTGCCGCCTCTTTAACGACTCAGCTAAAGCAGCTGGCAACGTCAAAAGTCTTGCCAGAACAAGTTGAGCTGATACTACCTGTACCGAAACCACCTGCACCGAAACCACCTGCACCGACACCGATCACTACAGGGGTATCAGTAGAAGTACAGAATCCATCACAAGAGGATAAGCGTGTAAGTTTAGAGGACTTAATTAATAGCTCTTGGCCAAATGGCTTACCCGATAGCGATATCTTAGATGTATTCTTAGAAGAAGCTGAAGAGATTACCAATCGCAATCAGAATCTATTAGCACTGATAAGCGATGCTGATACAGTGGCTAATGTGCAAGTACTGCAGCGTGATTTGCATACGCTAAAAGGCGGCGCGCGTATGGTTGACGCCAGTGGTATCGCCGACCTTGCGCATGAAATGGAGACCGTCTATGAGTCCCTAGCAGACGGTCGTCGTCCCGCTACTGACACTATTAAAGCCCTGCTAGTCGCCTGTCATGATTGGTTAGCTGACGCTATAGCGATACTCAAGCAACAAGTCAATCCGTCAGCCCCCGTGTCTTTAATCAGCGCCTTACAGCAATTTATCAAAGATCCAAAGCAGCTAGTATCCATACCAAAAGAATCTTTGCAAGAACAGCGCCGCGCAATCATGGCAGCTCAAGCACCGCTACCATTACAAACAAAGCTGCAAACGTTAACCACTACAACTCTGCAAGAGGCATCGTCTACAGAGCTGCCTGCATATCAACCATCAGAGGCTTTAGCTCAAAGCTCAAATCAGCAGCAAATAACTCCTAATGGTCACGACATCAGTGTCATGCCTGATATGAGTGGTCAGTTCGCGCAGCAAGAGCAGCGAGCGGATAGCAATGAGATGATCCGAATATCAGGTGGCCTCATTGAGCACATGATTAACTTGTCGGGTGAGTCAGCGATTAACCGTGCTCGTATCGATATGGGTATGAGTAGCTTGACCGGTAGCATTGAGGAGATGGGAGTAACTGTACAGCGTCTCGCCGATCAGTTGCGCCGAATGGAGATTGAGCTTGAGGCGCAAATCCTATCACAGATTGATGAAGAGCTTATTAATCATGAAGGATTTGATCCGTTAGAGATGGACCAATATTCATCCTTAAATCAGTTGTCTAAGTCCTTAACGGAGTCTGCCTCTGATTTGATTGACATCAACAGCACCTTGCTTGAAAAGACGCGAGATAGCGAAAGTCTACTACTGCAGCTATCTCGGACACAAACAGAGCTACAAGATGGCTTGATGAACTCTAGAATGGTGCCGTTCACCCGTCTAAAACCTCGTCTTGAGCGTACAGTGCGTCAAACTGCCAATCAGCTTAACAAAAGAGTCGCTCTAACAATCAAAAACGCAGAAGGTGAAATAGACAGAACTATCCTCGAGCGTATCACCTCGCCTTTAGAGCATATGCTACGTAATGCTGTCGATCACGGTATTGAAGATGCCAAAATACGTGAGAACGCTGGCAAGAGTAGTGAGGGTAATATCTCACTAGAAGTTGTGCGAGAGGGTAGTGAGATCGTCATCATGCTAACAGATGATGGCAGCGGTATTGATGTTGAGGCGGTACGCAAAAAGGCAATCTCTCAAGGCTTGATTCAAGAGGGTGATACTAGCCTAACTGATGTCGATATTATGCAGTACATCTTTAATGCCGGCATCACTACCACCCAAAAAGTGACGCAAATATCAGGTCGCGGCGTGGGTATGGATGTCGTTATTAGTGAGATCCGACAGCTGGGCGGCTCGGTATCGGTGGCATCAGAGACTGGAGTAGGTTCACGCTTTACTATTCGCGTACCGCTGACGGTTGCGATATCCGATGCGCTGGTAGTTCGCGCCGCTGATCGCTACTACGCTATTCCTTTGGTACAGATTGAGCGTGTGGTCCGAGTCAATCCAGAAAAACTACAAGACTATTATCAGTCGGGCGCGGCAACGCTACAGATTGACGACACAGACTATAGGGTACGTTATCTCAATGAGATATTATCAGGTAACGCGCTCAATGATCTCACCGTTAGCACCAATGTCAGCTTACCGCTTATCATTATCAAAAACAGTAGCGGACAGAACATCGCGCTACAAGTTGATCAAATAGCAGGGTCTAGAATTGAAGTTGTGGTCAAGCCTCTAGGGCGTCAACTATCACACATACAAGGCGTGTCTGCGGCGACTATCATGGGTGATGGATCTGTTATGCTCATACTAGACCCCATCGCTTTGATGCGTAATGTATCGATGCTCGAGCCTACGCGCGTGCTACCTAAAGAGGTATCTAAACAGACACAAGTTCAACCGCACATCCTAATCGTAGATGATTCGGTGACCGTTCGTAAAGTCACTTCACGCTTTTTGGAGCGTCAAGAGTATACGGTCACCCTTGCTAAAGACGGCGTAGATGCGGTTGAGATATTACAAGAGACTTTGCCTGATCTAATCTTACTTGATATCGAGATGCCGCGTATGGATGGTTTTGAGGTTGCAACTCAAATCAGGCACAGCAAGCGCTTGCAACATATTCCAATCATTATGATCACCTCGCGTACTGGAGAAAAACATCGCACGCGTGCGCTTGAGATCGGCGTGAATGATTATATGGGTAAGCCTTTCCAAGAAAATGAGCTGCTTGGTAATATACAGCGCCTATTAGCTACCAAAAACAGTGTCACTTACGAAGGATAAATGTATCCTCAAATAATTTAACTATTGAGAGCGCTATATGAGCGAGATTGTAAAGCATTCTTTTGAAGCGGTCAGCTTACTGACGACCAGTAATGGCATGTTGGATGTGACTGTGATTGCAGCTGTTGATCAGCCTGATTGGATAGTGCCTACTAGCCTGATTTTGGACATAGAAGATAGCACTGAGCAAATAGGGACGCATGTCTGGCAACAACAGCAGCTTCCTGTTTTTCACCTATTCTTGCGCCCTCAGACGCCGAGCAAAATGATTGTAATAGAGGGCAATACCAGCGAGCAGCGCATTGCTCTACAAAGTGTAGATACGCCTCACGCCTTGCAAGTACGCATATCTGATGTCAAGGATGTTGATCTCCCTGAGCATTATGCAACCTCAATGTTTGATATTCAACAAAATGAATCTAATTCGATGCACAACATTGATGACGTGTCTGCTTTTTGGTATCAAGCAGTGATGATAGACAATATTGTTTATCTGATACCAGACGTAGATAAACTTGCTCATCATCTGATTGAAAGCTAAAAGTGCAGCCATAAAAAAGCCCTAAGTGTAATACTTAGGGCCTATTTATGGCTATCAAATCGTTATTTTTTGTGTTCAGGCAAACTGATATTCATCTCCAGTACATCAAGACTGTCTTCTGAGCGATGATTAATATTGACATCGTCAATCTGCACGCCATTGACGTACTTGTTGACTACCTCAAGTATTTCGCGTTTCATCTTTTCGATGCGATCAGCCGTCAAGCGGTTGTTTAGCCGATTTTCGCTGGCGACGATCACTTTTAGACGTTCAGTCGCCATATTCGCGCTGCCAGCATTGCTATCGTCAGTACCAAATAGGCTACTCCAAAATCCTTTTTTCTTACTCATTATTGACCTCCAAACCAGCGCTGTAATAGACTTTTCTTTTTCACATCAAGATGACGTATGGGACGCTCTTCACCTAAGAACCGAGCTACGATATCGTCATAACATTGACCCGCGACAGAGTCGGTATAATGGATAACAGGCTCACCGTGGTTGGACGCTTCTAGTACGGAGTGACTCTCAGGAATGACGCCGAGCAGTGGCACCTTTAAGATGTCGTTAGATATGGTATCAATGTCCATCATCTCATTAGCCGCTGCGCGCTCAGCATTGTAGCGCGTGATAATCAGATGCTCACGGATAGATCCATGACCCTCTTCAACCTTTTTGGTACGGCTTTGTAGGATACCGATAATGCGATCTGAGTCACGTACTGAGGAGATTTCAGGATTGGTCACGATGATAGCTTCATCAGCATGATACATCGCTAGCTGCGCGCCGCGTTCGATACCAGCAGGAGAGTCGCAAATAATATAATCAAATTGCTTTGAGAGCTCATCCATCACCTCGCTGACACCTTCATCTGTCAAAGCGTCTTTGTCACGCGTTTGACTGGCAGGCAAGATATATAAGTTCTCAAGTTTTTTGTCTTTGACGAGCGCTTGTGACAGGCGAGCATTACCACTAATCACATCAACAAAGTCATATACGATGCGGTTTTCACAGCCCATGATGAGATCTAGGTTACGCAGACCCACATCAAAGTCGATGACAACGGTCTTGTAACCGCGTAATGCCAAACCGGCAGCAAAAGAGGCACTGGTGGTGGTTTTGCCAACACCGCCTTTACCTGAAGTGATTACAACAATTTTTGCCACGATGGCACACTCCTATCTATCAATAAAATATTTATGAAATAAAATAACGCATTTGTGCTACATGTGCTATTTGCGAGGGCAAGCCTACCACACCTACCTATAAATTTATAGTTGACCTACAACAATCGACCTTTGATATTAGATAAGTATAAGACTCACATTAAACAGTTCTTAATCTATATAGATAGTGGCTGAGTTGTAGATATATAGTAGCGCAGTTTTGTTAAATAAACTTACTATATTATTAAGTGGTTTTTGCTAGCCTACTAGGTTCATGCTCAATACTCAAGTTTTAGAATATAGTCTAATATAAAAATTTAATATCGGCAGCTTATAAGTCAACGTTATGCTTTTTAGACCGTATCCATTAGCGTAAATACTAACCCCTGGTTTTCAACGAAGCGCACTTGTACCGGCTTGTCTATAAGATGCTCAGGTATGTTGTCACGTAAACAGTAAGTCCCTGCGACTGACACTAGAGAGGGGTTAAAGACCTGACAAAATATACGCGCGTCTTGATCACCCGTAGCACCAGCGACTAAGCGACCTTGGGCACGCGCGTAGACATGTAAGTTATTATCAGTAATCGCTTCAGCGCCGCTATTGACACTATTGGTTAAGATAAGATCGCCGCCGACGTGATTGAGACTCTGACCTGAGCGCAGTACTTGATCATAGATAAGACTAGCAATGTGCGCGTCACTTACCAAGGTTTGGGGCGCATCGGTAGATAACGTGGTTTGACTACTTTTATCCGTCCCCTCATTCACAGCTTCTTTAGGCTCTACAGCTGTTTCGCTGACCTGAGATGCCGCCTTTTTACTCGGTATAATGCGCTCGATACGCTTGCCATCTGCTGGGAATATAGCCATCTTTTGCGCGCGTGCTTGAGTCTCAAGAACGCCTTTTACTACCCCGATTGGCTGCAATCCCCAAGACCAGAGCATATCTACGAGCGCGGGCAAATCTTGTTCGATGTCACTATCGATAATCACAGGCGTATTGGTGTTTTTATTATCAATCGTCGCAGATAGCTGAGCATCAATAGCGCTTAGATCATTGGTATTGAGCTGAACGCGTGAAAAGGTGAGCATTTTGCCAAAAAAGGCCATAGCAGGGCTGTCGCTATCGGTGGCTAAAGGATTGCCGATGTCCGAGATTGTCATAATACTTATCCTCAAAATACTGCCATTACCATGCAGCTACTTAGAATCACTCTACAAATACTGCAGTATAACTATTTAGATAAAAGAGTGTGCCACTTTAGATAAAAGGACAGGCCACTTATCATCTAAGGTGTCCAAATCTGCTCATAAGTTTACCGTTTATCTTTTGATATTCATAGGGCGTGTTTACTATTTGGCACGCCTTTGACCCCATTACAGGTTTAACATATCTTTGTGCTTCCATTGCTGAACTTTTACTTGTGCCTCAAGCGCCGATAGACTGTCATTGATTATACTTGCGACCAAAACATCTAGCGCAGTATCATTGGCATCGATATGAGCGACGCTATGGGCGATAGTTGCCATCATATCATCGATACGCTGATCATCTAGCAGGCGCGCATTAAGTGCATAGACGACATTTTCACCGATACTCTGTCCGATATGTTGTAGCTGCGATTCAATCAGGCTACCGGCGATAGGTATCAGCCTAAGATAACGCCTGAGCTCTGGCGTATTGGCAAGCCCACTTTGAATGGCATCACCGACTTCATGAGCGATCAGCTCACCGCCCTCAGAGCCGCGTTTTAGCTTTTGTAACTGTGGCACCAGCTCGCGGCGCAGTAGCGATAAGATGACCGCTTCAATCTCTACGCGGTTACGGCTGATAGTCGAATCTATCATAGATTTTTGCGTTTTTGGATCAGTGAGCTGTTGACGATAATTGTCAATTGCGGTCAAGATGACTCGATCTGATAACTCCTCGAGTACTAAATCAATATAGAACTTGATACGTCTAAGCCAAGGCTGCGGTAGTACTTGATAGCCAAGCTGATGCAGGCGCCGACCGATCACGACTGCTCGGAACAAGCGCAGCGCACGCAGCTGCGGAAAACAGCCCAATACTTCATACCAATGTACAAAGGGGAAAAAAAACCAGCGGTAATAAACACGATCTTTGATCGCAATAGTCCAGCGCACGGTTAATTCAAAAATTAAAAACAGCGTAAAAAATCCACCTGCTGTACGCAGCGGATCATGTAGTACGTTTTGATACCAAGAAAGCGCCTCGCTAAGCATCAGCCAATTAGCAACATTGGCGCTAAAGTTACTCATCAATATCGCATCAATACTGATTAAGAACAAATCAATACCAATAGCAATAAGCATTAAAATGTCATAAGTCAGCTTTAAACGACTAGGCGCAGGACGTGTTGGCGGCTCAGGAGGAAGGGATCCGTCCTGCTTGGGGAGCGGTTTTGAGCGTTTGGGTAAATGAGTACTAGAGGCGGGCACAGTTATACCTTATATCAAGTAAAAAGCGCTTAGGATAGTCCAAAAGGCTTAAGCAATTATCTTAAAAACTATAGAGTGCTTTTGTCAGGCGTATTTTCAAATTCAGCTAACATCTCGCTGATAAGCTGATCCTTTTGTTGCCATATCTGCTCAACCCAATCAAACATTTGCACTTTGATAGCCTCATCCGTCTCGTAACGACCGTCTTTGATTGCAGTGGCTAGACCATCTGGTATATGAATATGGCGCACATCAACGCCTAAACGTTTAATATTCCCTTTCCACAAATCACTATAGGTCGGTATGCCGTCAGGATAGACGATAGTCATATCCAAAATACTGTCGATCTCATCACCCAGAGCACTAATAGCTAGTGCTAAGCCGCCAGCTCTTGGCTTTAGCAGATGAGTGTAAGGAGAGTTTTGGCTTTTATGTTTAGCAGAGGTAAAGCGCGTTCCCTCCAAATAATTGAGCAAAGTAAAGGGTTTGTCTTTTAGTAGAGCGCAGGCGCGTTTGGCCTCAATAATATCTTTACCTTTTAGTGCTGGGTTTTTTGCGATCTGCTCCTTTGAGTGACGACGCATCATCGGAAAGTCTAAAAAGTAAAAAGCCTGACCGATTACAGGGATATATATCAGCTCAAACTTAGTAAAAAATCGGGTGAGCGGTAAGCGCTTTTCACTGATGTACTGAACGATGCTCGTATCGACCCAAGATTGATGATTGCTGACGAGCAGATATTTGCCTTGAGTATTGACGTCATCAGGCAAGTTAATACGCCAGTCTTTACGCGGCAGAATATTATCAATTAGCGCATTATTACTATTGATCCAGTAGTTGGTGACTTTGATGACGGTATCATCTGCAATAGCTGAGCCTGTAATGGTTTTGGCAGCGCCCATGATCCACACTGGAGGACCTGCTGCTATACTGTTAGCCGTAATGACACCCGTCGCTGTGGCGAGAGAAACAACCTTACCAAGTTTAGGCGTACGCTTATGCACCTTTTGTATCAGTGATGACAGTTGCATGATTATGTCCTTGTAATCGCTATTTTAATTGTTGTTGCAATCGCTATTATAGGCGCTATAACAAAATATTTTAGCAGATAAATAAAAGCTTATGACCCAAAATAGTTGTGAATGACTCTAAGCTTAAGCTCAAAATTAAGATGATTATGACGTATAGTTCTGCATTTTGCATACATAGAGGTGACAAAATATTACACATAGATAGGTTGCGATTGCCATAATAATATCAAGTGTGAATAGCACCCAATAAGACAAAGGCAATTATTCTTGCCAAGAAAACAAATTTATTGAAAACTCCATTTGATTGAATAGAGGAAATTATTATGCGTAACCAATTAATGATTGTCGCCGTAGCATCTGGCCTAGCCCTTAGTGGTTGTACTACTGATCCTAACACAGGACAACAGCGTTTAAACAAAGCCGCTTTGGGTGGTTTGGTTGGTGCAGCTGGTGGTGCCACAATCTCAAAAGCAACTGGTGGCGACAAAACAGGTCGTGATGCCGCTATTGGTGCCGCTTTGGGTGCAGGCGTGGGCTACTACATGGAGCGTCAAGCGCGCCAGTTAGAGCAGCAAATGGCAGGTACAGGCGTAACGGTTGAGCAAAACCCAACGACAGGTAATATTGATTTGGTTATGCCAGGTAACATCACTTTTGCTTTTGATGATGCCAGCTTAGCCCCTTCGTTTAGACCTACTCTTGACAAACTAGCGTCAACGATGAGTCAGTATAACCAGACTACTGTGACTATTGCAGGTCATACTGATAGCCGTGGTGATGCGTCTTACAACACGCGTCTATCAAGAGATCGTGCTTACTCAGTAGCGAACTACTTGACTGCTCGCGGCGTAGCATCTAACCGTGTAAACGTTGTCGCTTATGGCGAGTCACGTCCTATCGCTGACAACAACACTGACTATGGTCGTCAGCAAAACCGCCGTGTTGAGCTAACCATCAACTCACCACAAAGCATTAACTAAGATTTAATATCTATAGTTTAAGCTAAAAAAAGCCAGCTCAATGAACTGACCCCCATAAGTTGGACACCACTTATGGGGGTTATTTTATGCGTTACGATCTAG